>JAEDIZ010000185.1 GCA_016296635.1 Oscillospiraceae bacterium | reverse complement strand
ATGTGGTGGATTACCAGATCATCTCCACGCTGCCCACCATTACCTCTCAGGCATCCTTCCTGAGTCAGTATACCTTTGTGGATCAGCTGTCCAAAGGCATTGCCTACAATAAGAATGATGTAAAGATCGAGTTTTTCAGGGGCGCGGCCTGCACGGAGCCGGTGGCCGTATGGGACGAAGCCTGCGGGAAATTTACGGTCAGCTATTCCGAGCTGTCTACCGGGCAGAAAATGACCATTGCCATGACGGAGGAGGGACTTGCGGAGATCAACGAAAGTGAAGCGGTCTATGGCCTTGATGGTCTGACCCGGGGTTATTCCGACTGCACTCTGCGCATCACCTACTGCTGCACCCTCAATTCTGATGCCAAGCTGGTATATGGTGACAGCGGCAACCCCAATACCGTGACCCTCACCTGGAGCCGTACCAACACCGAATACACCGATACGCTGGACAGCGACGCCCATGTTTACAGCTACGGGATCGACATGACCAAGAAATTCTCCGATGGTGCGGGGAACTTTGAAAAGGTCAGGTTCATTCTAAGCAACGATACCGACGGCTATTATGTGACCGCAAAGCAGATTGACGGCGTTTACTATGTGACCGGGCATACGGCGGCTGAGGAACAGGCCACGGTATTCATTCCCGGCTCGGACGGCAGGGTCATTGTGCGGGGCCTTGAGGATGATACCTATGTTGCCACAGAACTGGAGACGGACGAGGGCTACAACCTGCTCAGAAGCAGCATTACCGTGGTAATCTCCGCAGCTGAGGGTGAAGCCTGCCCCGACTGCCACCGGCCTCTGCTCACGGCCACGGCTTCAGTTAACGGGAAAGCGGTGGAGATGGAGGCGGATAACGGCTCCGTTCATGGGGCCGTACCCTTTACCGTCGTCAACACCAAGGGCTTTGAGCTGCCCAAGACGGGCTCCTGCGGAACATGGATGTTTACCGTGTGCGGCGTTCTTGCCATGGGTGCTGCGGCATTTCTCCTCGTTAAGCTCAACCGGAAGAAAAAGTCCATGTAAATGATTTGAGGGGGAGGCGAAAAGCCTCCCCTTTTTGAGGCAACAATATGAAGAACAACAGGAAAGCTGTTTTGGCCGCAGTACTCCTCTTTTTCCTTGCGCTGGGGATCACTGTCTATCCCATAGTGAGCAATTTCCTCTGTGACCGGCACAGGAGTCTGGTAGAAACAGCATATTTTGAAACCGTGGAGCAGTTGGATGATGAAACCATCCGGAAAGCAAGGCAGGAGGCGGAGGAATATAATGCGCTGCTGTCCAAGGGCATCAGTGAAGGCTTGAACAATGAGGAAATGAACACCTATAACAATATTCTGAATGTCAACGGCGACGGCATCATGGCCTATATCCGGATACCGGCCATCGACATTGATCTGCCCATTTCTCATGGTACGGAGGCAAAAACATTGGAAAACTATGTGGGACATGTTGTGGGAAGCTCCCTTCCTATCGGCGGAGAGAGTACACACGCGATTATATCCGGCCACAGCGGCATGGCGGGGCAGCGGATGTTTACCGACCTGCATCAGCTGAAGGCCGGGGATATGGTCTATATTCATGTGCTGGATGAGGTGCTGGCCTATACAGTGGACGAAGTGAACACCGTTCTGCCCGGAGACACCTCGCTGCTGGGCATAGAGCAGGGAAAAGACTGTCTTACCCTGATCACCTGTACGCCCGTTGGGGTAAACACCCACCGGCTTCTGGTCCATTGCAGCCGTGTGCCCTATGGGCAGGAAGAAGAACCGACTGATGAGGAGGCCGTACCGGAAGCCTCCACATGGCAGAGGCAATATTTTATGGGCATTGGCTTCGGCACAGCGGCGCTGATTATTCTTTTTATCTGCTATGAAGCCGTAAGATTGTGGAGAAGCAAGCA
The DNA here is from genome assembly GCA_016296635.1 of Oscillospiraceae bacterium. Lineage (GTDB taxonomy): Bacteria > Bacillota > Clostridia > Oscillospirales > Oscillospiraceae > CAG-170. The sequence goes on along the minus strand of JAEDIZ010000185.1, from coordinate 1,152 downwards.
TGGCAAGAGGGCTTGAAATATGTGCGGCAGTGCTGTTGTTCTTCGCAGGATTGCTTGTTCTGCTTTACCCGGTTATGAACGGCGCAAGGCTGGAGAACGCTTCACAGGAAGCGGCGGAGAGCTTCATCGACGCTTTTGTCATCCCGGTTGAGAGCCCGGAGGAGACGCCCAGACCCTATGGAGAGCTGTACGCCGCAATGGAGGAGTACAACGAAAGGATCTATACGGAGAAGCAACGCGGACTGTCCGATCCCTGGGCCTATGAGGCGGCGGGCATTGACCTGCGCGCATACGGGCTTGAAGACGGCATAATCGCGGTTCTGTCCGTCCCCGCCATGGAGCTTGAAATGCCGGTATACCTGGGGGCAAGCTACGACAACATGGCGTTGGGAGCCGCCGTGCTGGGTCAGACCAGCCTGCCCATCGGCGGCAGTAACACCAATTGCGTTATTGCCGGGCATCGCGGCTGGAACGGTGCGGCATATTTCTTGAATATAGACAAGCTCGGAATTGGCGATGAGCTGAGCATCACCAATCTGTGGGAGACGATGGATTATACCGTGTCTGAAATTCGCATCATCGAGCCGGACGACATTGACCAGATTCTTATTCAGGAGGGCCGGGAGCTGCTGACCCTGATGAGCTGCCATCCCTATGCCAGCGGAGGGAAATACCGGTATCTGGTGATCTGCGAAAGGCAGCTGCCTTAGGGCGGAGCAGTTGATTTTTCGCGGATAAACAGATATAATAACTCTGTAATTTTAACTCACGGAGGGACAGTATGGGATTTGACCGGCATATTATGTCCATGCGTAATTCCGAGGCTTCTGTCCGCATGGAAGGTTATGAGATCACACCCCAGATGCGTAAACAGTGCGAACGGGTACTGCGGGGAGAGCTTTCTACGGCGGAGTGCCTTAAGCGGTTTGCGGCGGACCAGAGCAAAGGGGAAAAGTAAAGCCTTTTTAGAAGCGATACACAAGTTATAAAAGGAAATATTTTTATTTTATTACACCTGTTGATGTACATCAGCAGGTGTTTTTTGTTAAGGAGAAGAGGATGAACTACAACTATTTCTACGGCTCACAGGCCGAAATCTATTCTTTTATCCGCGTCCCCCGCCTGCTTATGACGGGCGAGGAGTTTAAGGGG
>JAEDIZ010000184.1 GCA_016296635.1 Oscillospiraceae bacterium | reverse complement strand
GTCAAGCTGAACGAAGAAGACGCTTCCTTCACCTATGGCAACGATCCCGAAACCAAGGAACTCATCATTGCCGGTGTCGGCGATATGCAGCTGTCCGTCCTGATGGCAAAGCTCGTTTCCAAGTATAAGGTTGAGGCTGTTCTGAAGCCCGCCAAGATCGCATACCGCGAGACCATCAAGAAGAAGGTCGAGATCCACGGCCGTCATAAGAAGCAGTCCGGTGGCCACGGCCAGTTCGGCGATGTATACATCCGCTTCGAGCCGCAGTCCGAATCCGAAGAAATGATCTTCGCAGACGAGACCGTCGGCGGCTGCGTGCCGAAGAACTTCATTCCGTCCGTTGAAAAAGGCCTGCGCAACTGCGTTGGTAAGGGCGTTCTGGCCGGCTATCCCATGGTCTTCCTGAAGTCTACCCTGTACTTCGGCTCCTATCACCCCGTTGACTCCTCCGATATGGCATTCCAGACCGCTGCCGGTATTGCTTACAAGGAAGGCCTGCCCACCGCCGGCCCCACCCTGCTCGAGCCGATCGGCGAACTGAAGGTTCTGATTCCCGATGCCAACATGGGCGACATCATCGGCGACCTCAACAAGCGCCGCGGTCGTGTCATGGGCATGAACCCCGATCCTGAGAACCCCGGTTATCAGATCGTCGAAGCAGAAGTTCCCATGGGCGAAATGTCCTCCTACTCCATCGACCTGCGCGCTATGAGCCAGGGCCGTGGCAGCTACACCCTCAAGTTCGTCCGCTACGAAGAAGTTCCGCAGATGAACCAGGCAAAGATTATCGAGGACGCAAAGAAGGAAGAAGAGGAATAATTCTTCTAATTACAATTCAAAGCCCGCTGCAGAATCTGCAGCGGGCTTTTTCCTGTTAAGGTGATGTCATTGCGAGCCAGTAAACGATTTTACTGGCGTGGCAATCCGTAATACCCTTTGCGTATTGCCTTCGGCAGCCATATTTCTTTGCTTGTGTAAAGAAATATGGAAAAGAAACACAGGAGAAAACCCAATGGTTTTCTCCTGACTCTTTCCTTTTTCATCTGAAATCTACGGTATCTGATCGGTGGCTCGATTCGCGGCTCTGCCGCTCGCTCGCCACTGATGACCGCAGATCTGACCTGCGATGCTGGAGAACTACGGCTCCACTTGATATCGATTTCCTGCTTTGCTATATTAACCACAGATGCAGCACTTGTGGCGTCAGCAAGAGAGCCGGAAACGGTCACTCCCCGGGACAGTTCTCGTGCTGCATTTTCCTTTTTTATAAACAGAAAAAGGCGGCTGACTTTTCGTCAGCCGTCTTTTACAATACCTAGTTATGCTTCAGGTGTCCAGCCGGTGGCGTGATAGACCCATGCATTGGGCAGCGGTCTGCCGCCGAGATAGCGCAGAGGCTTACTGGAGGAGGAGATGCAGTCCTTGCCGTCGAACCAAAGCATTGCGCTGGAGCCGCCGTCAAGGTTGAGAGCCTGCATGCAATGGTGACGCATCATGATCTCAATACAAGTGTTGACATCGGTGCCGAGACTCTGTGTCTGTCTGCCCTCGATGGCAAGCATCAGAATTTCATACTTATCAGACTGGCCGATTGCGGCACGCGGATGGGTACCGGTGTAGCCGTAGTCAACGATCTGCTGGCCGTCGATGATCATAGCCGGAGCAAATTCACAGCAATCTGTGCAGTCATCGGCAACGGGGCGGCCCACATCTTTGATATACATGAGATTATCCTTATGCAGCTCCAGCCGCTTATAGCCCCAGGCGGTGAAGTGACTGCCGTATGCGGTGCCGTTGCTTCTGGTATAGCCGGCGAGAATACCGCCGTTGCCGTTGCCCTGATTGCCCTGCTCATCTTCATCCCAGAAGGGATTCGCGTTCATGGCGAGCATTCCGCCGTGATCGGTGGCGATTTCTCCGCAGGGTTCACCATATGCGCCGATATGCGCAGCCATTTCGATGCTCAGCATAGCAGGGTTCTTGCCGATGGCAAGCACACCGCGCCAACTGGAGCCGGATACCCGTACGAGAAGAATGCCGTTTTCTGCATCAAGACCAAGCACCTGTTCATCAAAAACGGTTTTGGCGTCAATGCCGTTCTCTTCAAAGCCGGCTTCGTTGATGTGGATCTTATTCCAACCGTTTTCAAGCACTTCGGGATTTGCGTCCAAATAGGCATCAAAGGATTCCTGATCCAGTTCCCAGAAAAGCTCATAGAAGGCGTCGCGTTCCTGCTTTTCAATTTCTTCAGGCGAGACAACCTCCGGCTCAATGACCGTGACTTCCGGTTCGATGGGCTTAACAGAAGGGGTGCTGCTGCCAGAACTTTCCTCGGCGGGGGAAGGGATTGAGGGAACATCAGGTTTGGACTCTGCATTTCCCCAGCTGGATTCCTTGCCGATTGCTTCGCCGATGGCCATGCCGTAATCGTACATGACGGTATCAATGACATCAGCAGGAATAAAATATGTAGCCAGCCATTGATGGGTCATGGTGTTCATTGCGGTGGTTATGTAGATGGTACGGTATTTTTTGATGAATGCATTATTCGAATAAATGCAGAAGAAATATAGCCCTTCCAGACAGAGAACAACTGCCAAAATGATGGCGATGGTTTTCAGCGGTTTTTTTTGTTTTGGCTCTTTTGTTCCAACATTGGAAGGTGCTTTTTTTGCGCCGCGCTGTGCCACATGGGAGGCACCGCGCGAGCTTCCAAACAGTTTCAGGTTTGCCATAGTATCTCTCCAGTATGAGGTAAATTATCACATATACAGATGCATTCTATCACAAAATCAAAGAATAATCAAATCTTTCACCAAAAGTTAAGACTTTGTTCAGAAATTGGCAGAAAAGAATAAAGATCCGGCAGTTCTGCTGCCGGACCGGATCGTATTTTTCAGATCAGATTATAGGCTCACTCTTCAAGTACCGGGTACGGATGTATGTGAAGGTGGCATCTTCTCCTTCATCCTTCAGCATGGTGAGCAGAAAAACAAGCTCATTTACGGTTTGCGGATGCAGAAGACGGGATTCTTTTGCCGTGTTAAAGTACTGCAGGGGAGAG
>JAEDIZ010000050.1 GCA_016296635.1 Oscillospiraceae bacterium | reverse complement strand
TTCGTGCAGTATTCCAGAAAGTTCTCGGGACCCATCAATGAGGTGGCGAACATCATCGCGGAACTGCAAAGCGCCTTTGCCGCGGCGGAGAGAGTTTTCTCTCTGATCGATGCAGAGGCCGAGCAGGCGGACGGCGAAGATGCAAAAACGCTTTCGCAGGTGCAGGGAAAGGTGACTCTGGAGCATGTCGATTTTTCCTATGTGCCCGGCAAACCCATCATCAAGGATTTCAGCCTGACGGCGGAGCCCGGCAGTCTGACGGCCATTGTCGGACCAACGGGTGCCGGAAAGACAACGATCATCAATCTTCTGATGCGTTTTTACGATGTGGACGGCGGTGCGGTGATGGTGGATGGGCAGGATATCCGAAAGCTGACCCGCAGCTCTCTGCGCAGCGCATATACCATGGTTTTGCAGGATACCTGGCTGTTCCACGGAACGATCTATGACAACATTGCCTACGGCAAACCGGATGCGACAATGGAGGATGTGGTGAAAGCTGCGAAGGCAGCGCATATCCATTCTTATATCATGCGTCTGCCGGAGGGCTACAACACGGTTCTTTCCGACAACGGCACCAGCATTTCCAAAGGACAGAAGCAGCTTCTGACCATTGCAAGAGCCATGCTGCTGGATGCACACATGCTGATTCTGGATGAGGCAACATCCAATGTCGATACGCGCACGGAGCAGAGAATCCAGGCAGCCATGCGCGAGCTGATGAAGGGAAAGACATGCTTCGTGATCGCCCACCGGCTTTCCACGATCCGTTCGGCAGACCATATCCTTGTCATGCGCGGCGGACAGGTGGTGGAGCAGGGAACGCATGAGGTGCTGATGGAAAAGGGCGGATTCTATCATGAACTGTATCAGGCACAGTTCGAGTCGGCATGGGCAGAGCATGCTGCAGCTGCAATGTAATTATCAGAAGCTGAGGAATGCGCGCAGTCAGAATCATTCAGTCCGGGAACCGGATCTGACGGTGCTGCGGTTTATTCAGCAGACATTGCAATAAGAAAATCCCTCCGGGTCAACTGACCCGGAGGGATTGTTGTATCAGACTGTTATGCGCCGGCTTCCAAAGAGAACCGTACTTTTTCCTTATGGGCAATGATGTAATAGGACACCAGCATGGAAATACCGGAAATGATCCAGGAGGCCGGTTCCGCCCACGCGATGGCAACATAGCCGATGATGGGGGTGATGACAAGGGCAAATACGCAGCGGATAATCAGTTCAATGAAGGTGCCCATGATCGGAATGATTTTCCGCTGCATGCCTTGAATGGACATCCGGTAGGACATGATGGCGGTCTGACAGAAGATAAAGGGGACAATGATGCGGAGCATCGTCTCTGACTGCTCGATAACTGCGGCACTTTTCGTATTCGTAATGAGGGCAGTCAGTCTGCCGCCGAAGAAAAACAGAGCGGTAAAGGTGACGATATTGCAGCAGAAGCTGAACAGCACGGCGGTAGTAATGCCTTTGGAGATCCGGTCGATCTTTTTTGCGCCGTAGTTCTGAGCAGAGAAGGTTGCAATGGTATTTGCAATGCTGACGGAAGGAATGTAGGCAAACATCTGAGTTTTCCGGGATGCTGCCTGCGCAATAATGGTCTCGGAGCCGAGCGCATTGACAGCACCCTGAATGGCAACGGTGCCGATGGCGAAGACCGAATTCGTGAGAGAGCTGGAGAAGCCGATGGGCAGCATTTCACGGATGATTGCACCGTTTCCGATCAGATCTTCTTTGCGGATACGAAGCTCCGGATAGCTGCGGTAGAAAATGATGCCGGACAGAATGGCGGAAATGGCCTGAGAAACGATCGTTGCCAGCGCTGCACCCAAAACACCCATGGAAAGCGGAACCATGAACACATAGTCCAAAAGCATATTGAGAAGCGAAGAAAGAATCAGGAAATAAAGCGGCGTTTTTGAATTGCCGACTGCGCGGTAGGCGCAGGCGAACATATCATAAAGCATTGCGGCGGTAATGCCGGAGATAATCGTTACGATATAGCTTTTAGCATCTGAAAAAAGATTATCGGGGGTGGAGATCAGCCTCAGCAGCGGCCCGATGGCAAGAAGCAGTAAAACAGTTACAGAAACGGCCATCGAAATGCATAACTTCGCCATGGCAGCGAAGCTCTTCCTTGTTTTCTGCAGATCACCGGCACCGAAGGAATTGGAAACCAGAATGGCGTTGCCGATGTTGAAGCCGCGGGACATGGAATTGATGAAGATCATCATGCCGGAGGTTGCCGAAATTGCAGCCAGTGCATCATCGCCAAGGGCATAGCCTGCGATGGTCATGTCCACGAGATTATAAAGATCCTGAAACAGCGCACCGATCATCATCGGGATGGCGAAGGTCAAAAGAACCGGAAGAATCCTGCCCCGCGTCATATCGTACATTTTTTTATTCATAGTCCGTCATCCCAATCCACATCAGAATTTATTGAAACTATAGCACAGAAATAAACAAAAGTCATTGGCTTTTGCATAAAAAAAGCATGATTTTCATCCGCAGGATGGAATACGGAGTATCATGGGGCTTGTTTCTGAGGCAGCCGGTATGAGAAAGCCGGAGATCATGAAAAAATCCACAGGAACGCGACAGTATAAAGCTCGTATCTCACATCGGAAAAGACCGATGGGAGATACGGGGGTGTTGCACACGGTATTACTGTTTTTTCAGGTCGTCGGCAGTTTTGACAAGGATTGCTTTCAAGGAGGCAGCACCGTTGACATAGGGACGCAGTTTTTCTGCAGTTTTGCCGATGGGGCTCCCGCCGGAGGTTGCAAAGGCAATGACCTGCTTGCCGGCCCAGTCATACTGAGAGCAGAAGGTGTTGACTACATTCGGCGCGCAGCCATACCAAATAGGGAACCCGATAAGAACCTGATCATAGCTTTCAAAATCAGCAATTGCTGCGCTCACCGGCACATCTTTTCTGGTGAAAAATTCTTTGTTGCAGCGGGAAAGCGGGTTTTTCCAGTTCAGATCTGCTGCGGTGTAGAGCTGGACTGGAGCGATTTCAAAGAGATCGGCACCTATTTGAGCGGCATACTCTTTGGCAACTTTGGCGGTCACACCGCTTGCACTGAAATACGCAACGATTGTTTTCATTTCATATTCTCCTTTTCAATCACACGCAGAGCGAAGGCCTGCGCTTCTTTCATGTCGGCGTCATTCGGCCGGACCTTATTTGCAGGCCCAAAGGAACCCCGGCAATGAAATTCATCCTCGAGCAAGACAATTCCTAGCGCATCCAGAACCTTTCTCATGGGCTTTTTCATGGATTTCATCATGGCGGAGGTTCCAAAGCAGATGACCTTACCGATCTTCTCTTTGTTTTCCTTCAAAAAGAGCTTTCCCGTTTCGTCCATGTCAAAAGCATAATAGGAACAGCCGAGAAACAGAAGATCCGCTTTTTCCGTAAGCGGGGCGTCAATGGACGCGGCGGACATTGACAAAGCGCTTCCGATGGCGTTTGCCAGTTTTTCGGTGTTGCCGGATCGTGTGTATTAACGAATTTCTATTTTCATGTCATCAGTCCTTTGCAATTATAATACCCGTATCAAAGTTTGTCCATCAGTTCGTGAAGAATACGATACAAAGTCATAGCATCTTCCGGAGAAATCGGTACACAGGCTCCGATTTTTGCGGGAATTTCAGCGGCCTGCTCCCGCAGAGCCATTCCTGCTTCGGTGATGACTGCGTACACATCCCGTTTATCCGTTTCAGAACGCCTGCGGGCAACAAGTCCTTTCTTTTCCAAGGCGTTCAGCACCGGAGTCAGCGTTCCGGAATCCAGAAACAGTTTTGAACCGAGATCCTTCACCGTGATCTCCTCCTGCTCCCACAGAACCATCATGGTAATATACTGCGTATAGGTCAGATCGATTTCGTCAAGATACGGCTTGTATTTTTTTACCACTTCTCTGGACACGGCATACAGCGGGAAACAAAGCTGTCTGTCGAGCTTCAGCATTTCATAATCGTCAGTCATCGGCATCCTCTTCCAACGGAGATCTGTAATTTGGATTTTTTGATGCGATCAAAGCGGCTCGAACCGCCTTTGCCAGTTGATCGGAGCAGGAAATTCCTCTGCATCCGCAGACAATCCCGGTAAGTTTGCGCTCAATCTGATCTGCACTCCATCCATCTAATAATACAGGAATTGCCTTCAGATTTCCATCACAACCGCCAACAAACCGGATATTTTTTACGATATCTCCATCCAGATCAAGGCTTATGAGTTTTGAACAGGTATTCTCGGTCAGATAGTCAAAGTGAAACAATCAAAGCACTTCCTTTATTCGCTGATTTTCTTGATGTCTGCGGTGGGTTCGTATCGCGCGACGATATTCCCACTGCGGTCAATCAGAATTTTGGTGAAATTCCATTTGATCTTGCCGTTATTCTTATAATCCTTGTCCATTTTTTGGACAATGGGGCGGAGAATCAGTCCCATGGCGCCGTCAAAACCTTCAAACTTTGTATTTGCGGTGATCCATTGATAGAGCGGAATGGCATTGTCACCGTTTACGTCAATTTTGGAATACTGCGGGAAAGTGATGCCGTATCTGCCGGTACAGAACTCATGCACTTCTTCATCCGTACCCGGCGTCTGATTTGCAAACTGATTGCAGGGAAAGTCCAGAATTTCAAAACCCTGCTCTTTGTAGTTCTCGTACATCTGCTGAAGTTCTGCGTACTGCGGAGTAAAACCGCAGCCGGTGGCGGTGTTTACAACCAAAAGTACGTTGCCCTGAAAAGAAGAAAGGGAAATGTCTTCGCCATTTTGAGATTTTACTGTAAAGTCATAAGCAGTCATGCAGATTCACGTTCTGAAATTGATTTAATTAAATTGATTGAGTTAAACTAATTATAAAGAAGAAAAAGAACTGTCAAGTCCATTTTTCTTTCGGCGTTCCAATCCGAGGAAAAAACCGTGCAAGCGTATTGCATCTGAAAGAACGATGGAAAAGACACGCAGGTTGCAGGAAAGCAAAAGAGATGCCCGAGGCATCTCTTTTTACAGATGGGAAAGAATTTGGCTCCAGCTTGATTTCAGACGCTCAACAGACCATGCCGCATTGGCAGGCGATGTAGAGGGAAGCTTGACTGCTTTTATTCCGGTGACCGGCTGCTGGTATTTGCAGTAGAGATCATAGGACGCTGCTCCGTTGCAGAAAATGGCTTGGATATCTGCAGCCTGCAGGATGGGGGAAAGATCGTTTGCGACCGCGTTCTGAATGGAAGCATCGCTGGAAAGCTCAATATCACAGCTGGCAATGGTGTCCCAAAGGGCGATGTGATGCGTATGCATCATGGCTGCCTTTTCCTCAACGGTTGTGGGACAGTCGCATCCCAGCAGGGCGGAAACGGTTTTCCAAAACCGGTTTTGCGGATGTCCGTAGAAGAACGCTGCCTGCCGGGATGCACGGGAGGGAAAGGAGCCGAGGATCAGGATACGGGAATCTGCGTCATATAAGGGCGGAATCGGATGCTCCAAATGCTCCATTACAGCACCTCAATGAGGGCCTTTATGCTCTCGTCTGTGGTTGCCCAGGAGGTCACAAACCGGATGACGGTATGTTCTGTGTCCGGCTTTGCGATGACTTCAAACAGAACGCTGCGGGAAAGCTCCGCCAGCTTTTCGTTTGTAACGATGGGGAAAAGCTGGTTCGTGGGGGATTCTGCATAAAGAGCATAACCTTTATCACGAAGTGCCTTTGCAAGAATCTGCGCCTGATGAACGGCGTGGCGGCCAAGTTCCAGCCATAGATCATCCTGCAGCAGCGCCTCAAACTGCACGCCCAGCAAACGCCCCTTTGCCAGCATACCGCCGCGCTGCTTGATGGCATGGCGGAAGTTCGGCTTCAGCGCGTCATTCACGATGACAAGGGCCTCTCCGAACAGAAGACCATCTTTCGTGCCGCCAATGTAAAAGCTGTCACAAAGCTGCGCAAAATCCTCCGGCGCGAGATCGTTTTCTGCGCAGGTCAGCGCACACGCCATGCGCGCACCGTCAAGATACAGATAGAGGCCAAGCTCCAGGCAGATCTGACGGATAGCGGTCAGTTCCTGCTTCGTATATACGGTGCCGAGCTCCGTGGAATCGGAGATATAAACCATGCGCGGCAGGATCATATGCTCGTCTTTGCCGTCACAGTTGTCTGCCATGGCCTGACGGATCAGCTCCGGCGTCAGCTTGCCGTCCGGGGTGTCCATGCCGTAGACCTTATGTCCGGTAGCTTCAATAGCACCGGTTTCATGGACATTGATGTGGCCTGTTTTGGCGCAGATGACTGCCTCCCATGGACGAAGCGAAGCGCTGATGAGCGTCATGTTCGTAATGGTGCCGCCGACCATGAAATGAACATCTGCTCCGGGGCAGGCAAAACGGGTGCGAATGATATCAGCAGCCTTCATACAGTAGGGATCGCATCCGTAGCCGGGAGTGGGGATAAGATTTGTATCCGTCAGCGCGGCAAGCACCTTCGGATGTGCGCCTTCGGAATAGTCGTTGAGAAAAGAAATCATGCTGTGCCCTTCTTTCATGCGTTTTGTTTATTGTATCAGCTGCGGCAGAAAAGTCAATTGCCGTGCGCCCGAGGAAGAGAACGGCGGAGCTGTTCGGCATCCCGACGCGACATCGCACCGGAGCAGTTCGAAAGAATAAGAAAAACAAAGAGAAAGACCGCAGTTCGAAGCAGAATCATTTGCCAATATGTGCCTTCCGGAAAACAGAAGCAGGCGGCGCAGGATACCGCCGTGCAGAAAAATACGCGGAAAACATGGTGGATCTCCGGTGAATACTCTGTAACAAAAACAAGCTTATGTAAACTTAATCCAAAATTCAGAAGATGTGTTGCGGTAAAGCTGAGAAGATACGCAGCGATTCCGAGCCTTGGCAGCAGAACAAAGAGAAGAACGACATCGAGGAAGGCAGTGATCGTATTGTAGCGAACGGAGGCTACCTGCTGACCGAGTCCCTTCAGCATCCCGTCTGTCATGGCGTCCATATAGAGACAGAAAACCATGGGTGAAAAAATGCGCAGGTATGCACCGGCATCGGCACTTTTATAAAGCAGCATACCGAGCGGTTTTGCCAATACGAACATGAGACCGGCGATTGCACCGGAAAAAAGAAAGCCCATGCGAAGACAGCTTTCAGTCAGATGACGGATGCGGAGCGTACGGTTTTGGACGCTGCATCGGGCAAGCTCCGGAACGAGCAGATCAGACAGCGCATAGAAAAGTGCCGACGGAAACATGAGGACGGGAAAAACCATGGCGCCGATTGTACCGTAAGCGGACATGGAGGCGGAATAGGTGCTGCCGGAGCGGGCAAGTCCCCAGGGAATCAGAAACTGTTCAAGCGTTGATAATCCTGCGCGAAGGTATTCGCTCAAAGCCAGCGGAACACTCAGCTTGCAGACTCTGCGCAGCATCTGATTCGCAGTTCCAAGAGCGGGTGCAGGCCGCTGCGAACGCAGAAACAAAACAAAAAGAAAAGCCGTTCCCCAAAAATCGGAGATGACATTTCCAAGAACGACAGCCATGCAGCATTTTCCTGGATCTTTGCCTGAATAAAACACCAAAAGAAGCGCAGTCAGAAGGAGGGAGAGAATCCGTTCACAAACATGGACTGCGGCCAGTTTTTTGATCTTCCCGCAGGCAGTAAAATAGCCGGCCAAAACGGAACCGGCACAGCCGGCAGGCAAGAACAGAGCCTGCATGCGAAGACTGTCTGCGGCGTGCAGATCCCCGACAAAACGCCGGGCAGCAAACTCGGCACCGAAAAACAGAGCTGCGCCGACGATGCAGCTGGTACAAAGCGCATATCGCAGGCTGACAAGAACTGCCTGCCGGATGCCGCCGTATTCTTTCAGACCGAATTCTTCGGCGCACACATACATGGCTGCAACACGCACTCCGGCAAGACCGAGTGTGAACGCGAAACCGCTGACACTCAGAATCAGTTGAAGAAGACCGAGTCCGGCTGCGCCGATCCGATCTGAAAGCCAGATCTGAAAGAGCATGCCGACACCGCGCAGCGAAAGATTAACGGCGGTCAGTAGCAGAGCCTGCTGCAAAATGGAGGTTTTTTTGCGCAAAAAAATCACCTTCCCGAAAAATCTTATGGTCAGGAAGGCAAGTCTATGCGAAAAAAAAGCCGCCTGCATGGCAGGCGGCAAAAGATCACTTGAGCTGGAATGTGTAATAAACAGCAGCAATCAGTTCAAAGGCGATGGAAGCAAACATGCAATAGTATGCAAACACGGCCTCGAAGAGGAAGCAGGCAATCAGGCATACGGCCCAGATCGCACAGACTACATAAAGAAGAACAGCATTAATATCAGCCGGGAACAGCGAAATCTTTTTCACCAGCTGCACAGAGCCGTTGCTTTTAGCACCCTGATTGGCAACATACACGGTGAAAGCCAAAATCAGAAGAAGGACGGCAGCCGGAATAATGGAATTTAGATTCGGGCCGACACCCTTGGAATAGCGGAAGAACACAAAGCCTGCAAAGCAGGTGGCAAGAGAATAGAAGAAAAACTCCCAACCGTATAGCAGTTCGACCATATACAGGCAATAGACATAGGCGTGCAGGAAATAGACATCCTTGAGGTATGTAGTCCAAAATGTATACAGAAGCCAGCAGGAGAATGCGGCAAGCACCGCAAGCACGATGCCGTAACGGCAGATGGAGCGGACAAGGCTCTTTCTGCAGATGAAATACAGCGCAATGCAGACCGCTGCGACGGCAGAGAATCCGATGGCGCCGACATGGAACCAGTCACGAAGCGCGATATAGCCGGCAGAGGTTTGATAGAACCGCCCCAACCGCTGCAGAAGAACGATCATGAAAAGCATGATCGCAAATGCGATAGGAACCTTATAGACAACAGAATCATTCGACTGGTTATTTGTTTTTGCTTTATTTGCCATGATATCAATCCTTTTCCGCTCAATCAGTCCAGTGCACCGGCAGCAAAAAGAACTGCGCTGAGCGCACACAGGGGAGCTGTTTCACACCGCAGAATGCGGGGACCGAGCGTACATATTTTCATTTGATATTGCTGCGCTGCCAGCACTTCCTCGGGCGAAAAGCCGCCTTCAGGGCCGGTAACGATGGATACGGTTTGAAAATCGGCATTTCCGATGGCGCTGCACAGAGAAAGCTTCTGCTCATTCTCGTAGGGGAAAAGAGCAAGGTCACATGCAGCGGCACGACGGATTGCCTCTTCAAAGGAATTCAGAACAATGACCTGCGGGATCCGTCCGCGCCCGGACTGCTCTGCTGCGGAAGCTGCGATCTTCTGCCAGCGCTCCAGCTTTTTTGCAAGGGATTTTTCATCCGGACGGCTGACACACCGATCTGACGGGAAAGCCACGATTTCGCAGGCACCGATCTCTGTCGCTTTTTGAATCACATGCTCAAACTTGTCGGCTTTAGCAAAGGCCATATAGACGCTGCAGAAAACCGGCGGTTCTGCTGCGGAAGGCGCTTTCGACTGCACAACAAGACTGATCTGCCCGGGGGAGACATCCGAAACGATGCAGGAAAAATCTGTTCCGATGCCGTCACATACGGTTACGGCATCGCCGTTCTTCAGACGGAGCACCTTTGCGTGCGCTGCGTTTTCTCCAGTCAGTACAAGAAAGTTTGCATTCAGGTCTGAAGGGGAGACAAAAAATTTCGGCAAATGGCATTCCTGCCTTTCTGCGTAGCATACTCTGTATATTATATCAGATGACAGTTGGAAGCGCAAGCACAAAAAATGATTGTTATTTTTTGAAAACGAAAAAATAATCTTGACAAATCATAAAAGGATGATTATAATAAGCGAGCATTGAATATGTGCATGCGAGAGTGCTGGAATAGGTAGACAGGCACGTTTGAGGGGCGTGTGGCAACCGTCGTGTGAGTTCAAGTCTCATCTCTCGCACCAGAAAACAGATCATCCGTTTGGGTGATCTGTTTTTTTGCATCCTTTTCAATTTGTTTATAAATGCAGAATCAAATGTTCATATTTTTCGGTTATACTGCATTCATCAAAAAATGGAGGCACAAAAAATGTTTCGAAAGATAGTTTCTGTGCTTTTGACAGCAGCGATGCTTCTGTGCATGGCAGGATGTACACCGAGTAGGGAAGCGAAAGCAGAAAATCTGTCAAAAACACATCCGTCTGCGCACACATTGAAGCTATACACTGACCGTGCAAAGCTGGACGGTGAAGCGGTGCAGATTTTCGATTATACATGGTATTGTGATCCCGGCGTTTCTCACAACGAGGTAAAAGATGCGCCTGCGGAATACCACACGGGAACACAGCCGCAGACAGATGCTGCGGTGTACATTGATAGGGATCTGTATTATTTTCCGGAACTGCCGACGGACGGCTTCACCCGGGTGAACTATGACGGAGAAACCGAATGGGCCTATTACTATACAGACGGTGAGCATAACGAGTATATTTTTGCAACGCTGCCGGATCTCGGAAACAGTCTGCCGGTGCAGATGATGCACAGCGTGCAGGAGGCGGCGGAAAACCAGGTTCTGCATATCACGCAGCCGGGTGAATATATTCTGGAAGGTACATGGAAAGGGCAGATCCGGGTAGATCTGGGCGATCGGGATACTGCTTTTACGGATGAAAACGCCAAAATTACAATTATACTGAATGGCGTGGATATCAGCTGCAGCGCAGCGCCGGGCATCGTATTTTACAGTGCCTATGAATGCGACAACGAGTGGGAAACGCGGGAAAGCAGCACCTGCGATGCGGACACGGGCGACGCGGGCGTGACGGTAATTGTGGCAGACGGAACGGAAAATACCGTGACCGGAACCAATGTAGCCCGGATGCTCAAAACGAAATACAAAGATGAAATCTCCACAGATCCCGTTAAGGTGCAGAAAAAACTGCGCAAAACGGATGGAGCATTCTATTCCTATGTGTCCATGAACATGGAGGGCGGCACGGCTGGAACCGGCAGTCTGACGGTGAACAGCGGATTTGAAGGGATCGACAGCGAATTGCACCTGTCCTTCAACGGCGGCAATATTTCGGTCAACTCGCAGGATGACGGCATCAATGTCAATGAGGATCATGTTTCGGTTGTCAGCTTTAACGGCGGAAATGTGACCATTCATGCGGCGCAGGGCGCTGAGGGTGACGGCGTGGACTCCAACGGATTTATTGTGCTGAACGGCGGTACGCTCAGCATTGACGGCATCCGTGTGCCGGACAGCGCGCTTGATTCTGAGGACGGGATCACTTATCACGGCGGAACCGTGATCCTTGACGGACAGACACAAAACTATGAACCCGGTTCTGCCTTCCGCGAAACCGGCGGCATGGGCGGCGGCTTCGGCGGCGGAGAGGAGTTCGGCAGACCCGGTGACCCGAACGGTATGATGCAGTGGCAGCAGCTTACGGAATCATTCGATATGAAGGCGTTCAAACAGAAGGTTGCAGAACTGGATGATAACGGAACGCTGGAGGATGTGTTGGAAGCTTTCGGCGTTGAATTGCCGTTCGGATTGCTCGGCGGCGGACGGATTCCTGAAATGCCGGACGGGCAGCGGATAGGCGGACAGAGTGCGCCTGAAATGAATTTCGGACAGCCTCCGCAGAAACCGTAACATCGCAAATCATGCAGAAAAAGACCGCAAAGGCGGTCTTTTTCATATCTGCAGAGAATGCGTGAAATTGTTCCGACAGTACTATTGCAGTGATAACGAAATAATACTATAATGAAAAAAATACCCCAACCGGGAGGACATGCGTATGAGTCACGCAGAGCAGATGTATGAATATTGGTATGCACAGCAAAAACTGGATGCAAAGGTTCGAGCCGAACTGGAGGCCATGAAAGATGATCGGGAAGCCGTCAACGACAGCTTTTACCGGGAACTTGAGTTTGGTACGGCGGGACTGCGCGGGATTCTTGGCGCAGGAACAAACCGCATGAATATCTACATGGTCAGAAAAGCAACGCAGGGCGTGGCGGATTATCTGAACGGAACCGCATTGCCCAAAAAGGCTGCAATCGCCTATGACAGCCGCATCCAGTCGGACGAATTTGCGAAGGAAGCGGCGTGTGTGCTGGCGGCCAACGGCATTGAAGCCCATCTGTATCCCCGGCTCGAGCCGGTGCCGGCTCTCAGCTGGGCAGTCAGAACCCTTGGCTGCGGCGTTGGCATCTGCATTACGGCGAGCCACAATCCCGCGCAGTACAACGGCTTCAAGGTCTACGGCGCAGACGGATGTCAGATCACGCCGGAGGCGGCGAAGATCGTGCTTGGATTTATTGAAAAGACGGACTGTTTTACAGGCGTAAAGCTGGCAGATTATGAAAAGGCATTGGCAGACGGCAGCATTCAGCTGATCCCGGACAGCGTACTGGATGCCTTTGTGGATGCGGTCTATGCGCAGAGAGTCGGCGACGGAGACGGAATCGACAGCCTGAAACTGGTTTATACGCCGCTCAACGGCAGCGGTCTGGAGAGCATCCGCAAGCTGGCGGACAAGCTGGGAATCAAAAATATGACAGTTGTGCCGGAGCAGGAAAAACCGGACGGCCATTTCCCGACCTGCCCCTATCCGAACCCGGAAATCCGCGAGGCCATGCAGAAGGGATTGGAGCTTTGCGATAAAGTGAAGCCGGATATTTTGATCGGAACCGATCCTGACTGTGACCGCTGCGGTGCGGCAGTACCGGACGGGAAGGGTGGTTACCGTTTGATCTCCGGCAATGAAATGGGCGTGATCCTGCTGGATTTCATCTGCCGCAGCAGACTGGCTGCAGGCAGAATGCCGGAGGATCCCGTGGCAGTTACAACGATCGTTTCCACGGATATGGTGGATGCGATTGCGAAAAAGTTCGGCGTGGAGCTGCGCCGCGTGCTGACGGGCTTTAAGTTCATCGGAGAGCAGATCGCAAATCTTGAAGCAGCCGGTCATCCGGAGCGCTATATCTTCGGCTTCGAGGAGAGTTACGGCTATCTTTCCGGCCCGCATGTGCGCGATAAAGATGCGGTCAACGCAACGCTGCTCGTCTGCGAGGCGGCTGCGTGGTATGCAAAGAAGGGCATGACTCTCGGTGATGCCATTGACAGTCTGTATGCAGAGCATGGATATTTCAAAAACGGACTGCTCAGCTTCTCGTTTGCGGGAGAAAGCGGTATGCAGACCATGGCGGAGATCATGAGCGTTCTGCGGCAGATGCCGCCCATTGTGATCGCGGGCAGAAAAGTGACCGGGTTCACGGACTATGCCAACATGGATACCGGACTGCCGAAGGCGGATGTGCTGGAATACCGGCTCGATGGCGGGGCGAAGCTCATGGTCAGACCCTCCGGCACAGAACCGAAAATCAAGACCTATCTGTCTGCAGTGGGCAGGAGTGTGCAGGAGGCAGATGCAGTAATCACGGAGCTTGAAGAGGCTGCGAGAGATCTGATGAAAAAATAAGAAAAGACCGGGACTGTGTCCCGGCCTTTTTTATCTGCATTTGTTCAGAAACCAATCTAGAACCAGACTGCCGTCCACAGCGCGGTCGGTCGCAAAGCGGCCGCAGAGCCGTTCCGGATGCCATTGGACGCACCAGACGGGGAGCGTTTCGTGACTGAGCGCTTCCACAACACCGTCGTGCGAATACTGCACGACCTGAAGTCCTTTGCCGGGGCGGTCAACGGCCTGATGATGGGAACTGTTGATTCGGAAAGAGAAACCGTAAACGGAAGCGAGAAAACTGTTTTCGGCTGCGCTGCTGTCGTGATAGAGATCCGTTCCAACAATGCCGCTGCTGTGACTTGCAGCGGAGGGCAGATCCTGCACGAGTGTTCCGCCAAAGAAGACATTGAGCAGCTGCAGACCGCGGCAGATGCCGAAAACGGGTTTTCCGGCGGAAATAAATGCATCTGCAGCGGCAAACTGCAGTGCATCAAGCTCCGGGTCAATGCCGCGCGAACCGTCATTTTCCTGCCCGTAGCGCAGGGGGGCGACGTCTCCGCCGCCGGGAAGCAGAAGACCGTCAAAGGAAGAAGCCTTTGCGGAAGCATCGATCCGGACGGGCTCGGCGCCGAGATTTTGCAGGGCGGAAACATAGTTGATAATCGGCTTATCGCAAAGAGCCGGAATGGCTATTTTTAAGGAAGCAGACACCACAAAAACCTCCGTTTTATCAGATAAACTGCGCAGGAAAATTCTGCACGTGAAACAGTATACGCGATTTACTTCAATCCGTCAAATCCGGGCGGACGAACAGAAGAAGCCGGTTGCATCCGCAGCGGGCTGTATGCTATACTGAAAAAAATATCACGAAAGGGAAGATGTTCATGGAAAATCTGAAAAAGGCGCTGGAAAAGCGGGGATATGAAGTGAAAACAGCCGCGACGAAGGCGCAGGCGGCGCAGATGCTGCTGAAGGAACTGCAGGGCGAACAGAGCATCGGCATCGGCGGCAGCGTAACGATTCAGCAGCTGGAGATTGTTGATGAACTGAAGAAAGAAGGTAAATCGGTATTCTGGCATTGGCTGCCGGCGGAGCAGGGCGTGGATGCCAGAAAGGAGGCAATGTCTGCGGATGTCTATCTTGCAAGCGCGAATGCCGTGACAGAGAACGGAGAGCTTCTGTTCATTGACGGAACCGGCAACCGCACGGCGGCGATCGTTTACGGGCCGAAGCGTGTGATTCTTGTGATCGGGCGGAACAAGCTGGTAAAGGACGAAGTCTCCGGCTATCAGCGCATCCGCAGCGAAGCCTGCCCGCCCAATGCAAAGAGGCTTGGTCTGCAGACACCTTGCGCACTTACCGGAAAATGTGCCGACTGTGCCAGCGCGCAGCGGATGTGCAATGTATTTCTGACGCTGCAGCGCCGTCCCGGCGGACATCCGGTGAAGATTCTGCTTGTGGATGAGGACCTCGGTTACTGATCAATCGGGCTGGGCCGAATGGAACAGAAGGTATTTATTTGAACGCTTGAGAGACGGAGGTTATCAGTATGTATTGCAGTGAGTGCGGAAAAAAGATCAGCGATGAAGCCAGATTTTGCCCCGAATGCGGAAACGCTGTGAAAAAGATCGTGCGGTATGATGCGCCGAAAAAGCAGCAGCCGCAGTCTGCCAACGGACAGAAAACACGCAGACTTGGTATCAGTGCAATCGCGGGCATTGCAGCGGGAGCTGCAGCGGTGATCCTGCTGTGCGTCTGGTTGCTTGGTGGCTTTGAGCCGGGCGCGATGATCAAGGGCAAGCCACAGAGGCAGGATGTCAGTCTCTCTGCGGAAAAAGAAACGCAGACCGAAGACGGGACAAAGCAGGACTCCGGTCAGACAGCACAGGATATCCCATTGACGATGA
>JAEDIZ010000183.1 GCA_016296635.1 Oscillospiraceae bacterium | reverse complement strand
AGCTCTCCGCAGGCGGACAGATGGCGCTGACCCATCAGATCGACAACTATCCGGGATTTGTAGACGGCATCGGCGGCTGGGAACTGGCGGATCAGATGCAGCGGCAGGCTGAACGCTTTGGCGCCAAGACGCAGAATGCCGAAGTGCGCAGCGTGGATCTGAAGGCCAGCCCGAAGAAGGTAGAAACCAGTGAAGGAGCCTTCTATGGAAAGACCATCGTGCTGGCGACAGGTGCAAATCCAAGGGAACTCGGCGTCTCCAATGAAAAGGAACTGGTCGGACGGGGCGTTGCCTACTGCGCAGCCTGCGATGGAATGTTCTACAAGGGAAAGACTGTTGTAGTCGTAGGCGGAGGCAACACCGCAGCAGCGGATGCGCTGCTTCTGAGCCGCGTCGCTGAGAAGGTTATCATTGTTCACCGCAGAGATACGCTCCGGGCGACGAAGATCTACCATGAACCCCTGATGAGAGCAGAGAACGTGGAATTCCGCTGGAATAGTGTGGTAATGGAACTGCTTCACGAAGACAAGCTCATCGGTGTCCGACTGAAGGATGTACAGACCGGCGAAGAAACGGTGCTTGCAGCGGACGGCGTGTTCGTCAGCGTAGGCAGAAAGCCTGCCACGGAGCTGGTCGCAGATCAGGTTGAGCTGGATAAGGGCGGCTACATCGTCGCAGGTGAAAACACTGCAACCAACATCCCCGGCGTATATGCTGTGGGAGATGTGAGAACCAAGCTGCTCAGGCAGGTAGTCACTGCCGTAGCGGACGGGGCCATGGCTGTTCACATGGCTGAAGAATATCTGGCAGGAGGTGCCTGAAAATGAAGATTAGGAAATGGATTCACCCCGCGCTGTTCACTCTGGGCGGCGCGCTGGCGGGACTGGCATATTATTACTTTATCGGATGCGCAAGCGGAAGCTGTCCCATCACTTCAAGCCCATTCGGCTCCATGCTGTATATGGGCGTGATTGGCTATTTGGTATCCGGGATTTTCACTAATGGCTACCACCATCGGTTCCGCTCGCATTGGCGAGAACGGCAACGCTATGACAGCTCTTCCCGCGTGATGTACATGAGATAGTTGCAGGCTCCGAGCTTGTGGCCGTTGAAATACTCGCCCATGTTCTACCTTCGTTCTGCTTGCCATTTTGCTCTGCTTGTGGTAAAATGAGGGTGGAAGAGTGGCATAGCCTCTTCTGTTACTACCAGACCGTCCGTGGGTCAGCAAACTTCAGTGGACGGTCTATTTGTTTTGAAGGCCATTGCAATGCATAGAACTCCGTAAAGCTCCGCAGAATTTCATCAAGAAGGAGAAATCCATTGTCGAGTGACCGATTCCGGAGTATAATAAATACTTAAAAGGAAAGAACTTGACGGCTATCGAGGAAAAATCAATGATGAATTGATAACCGATATACCCTGTTATCTCATAGGTCAGCTTGCTCGGAATGACGGCGTTACTCATGACCAGCTTGCTGGATGTGATTTAATAGAAGAAGCACATCGTATCATAATGGAATCAGTGAATTCGGTTGGCGGACGGATTATGATGATCGAATGCCGTAATGAGCAGAAACTATTGAATTTCTACCACGATAATGGTTTCAATGAAGTTTCAAACGAAGCTGATGGTGATCTCCCGATGGTTCAGATGTTGTGCAAAATTGTCGATTGATTTCTTGAAGGTTAGTACAAGGAGGAACCCCCATACGCTTGCAGAGCCGGAAGAACCAAAGGAGACACAAATCCTGCATGACGCTCTGCTTTTGACAGAGTGCATACTGTATCCGACACAGGTGCGGATGTTGAAAGAACAGATCATATCAAAGACAGCCCAGAAACTGTTGGCTCGATACTGTGAATAACCAAAAACTTACCCGGATACCGCACATGGTATCCGGGTTATGTTTATGGTTTACTTGTTCAGGAGCTTTTTCATATCCTCTTCGGGAGTGGAAATGGGGCCGATGTTGTAATTCTCCGCAAGGAAGGAAAGCACATTGGGCGATACGAAAGCCGGGAGGCTGGGACCCAGCAGGATGTTTTTGATGCCCAGGTGCAGAAGCGTCAGCAGGATGCAGACAGCCTTCTGTTCGTACCAGGAGAGCACCATGGACAGCGGCAGATCGTTCACGCCGCACTCAAAGGCGTTGGCCAGAGCCACCGCTACCTGGATGGCGGAATAGGCGTCGTTGCACTGACCCATATCCAGGATGCGGGGAATGCCGCCGATGTTGCCCAGATCCAGATCGTTGAAGCGGTACTTGCCGCAGGCCAGGGTCAGAACGATGCTGTCCGCAGGGGTCTGCTTCACGAAATCGGTGTAATAGTTGCGGCCGGGTCTTGCGCCGTCGCAGCCGGCAACGAGGAAGAAATGCCTGATCGCGCCGGACTTCACCGCGTCGATCACCTTGTCCGCTACGCCCAGCACCGCGTTCCTACCGAAGCCGGTCATCAGCTTATCGCCTCCGTTGACGCCGGTGAAGCACGTATCCTCTGCATAGCCGCCCAGCTCCAGGGCCTTTTCGATCACAGGGGTGAAATCGCGGCCGGGGATATGCTTGATTTCAGGATAGGAAACCACTTCGGTGGTGAACACCCGATCGGCATAGCTTGCACGCGGCGGCATCAGGCAATTGGTGGTGTAAAGGATGGGTGCGGGCAGATCGGCAAATTCCTTCTGCTGGTTCTGCCATGCGGTGCCGAAGTTGCCCTTGAGGTGGGAATATTTCTTCAGTTCCGGATAGGCGTGGGCGGGCAGCATTTCACCGTGGGTGTAGATATTGATGCCCTTGCCCTCGGTCTGCTCAAGCAGGAGCTTGAGGTCATAGAGATCGTGGCCGGTGATGACGATGAAGGGGCCCTTTTCCACTGTCATCGGAACCTCGGTGGGCACAGGATGACCGAAGGTTTCGGTATTGGCCTGGTCCAGCAGTGCCATGCACTTGAGATTGACTGCGCCAACTTCCATCACTATGGGCAGAAGTCCAGCCATATCATAATCCTCGCCCACAGCGCGCAGGGCTTTATAGAAGAAGGAATTGATTTCCGCATCCGCATAGCCCAGTACGGCAGCGTGATAGGCATAGGCCGCCATGCCGCGCACGCCGAAGAGGATCAGGG
>JAEDIZ010000182.1 GCA_016296635.1 Oscillospiraceae bacterium | reverse complement strand
AGCTGCGCCTAGCAATACTTGATGTTTTATTTGGCTATTGCGCGGTGTTGCCCTAAAAATATGTGTGACTGCATTTTCAGAACGAAATGCTTATATCTGTGAAGCGGATAGTTCTGCGCAATGGAGGGAAATACATGGTAGTAAAGAAATGTGAATTTTGCGGAACAGAATACGATGCATATCTGCCGCAATGTCCGCTCTGCGGACGATCGTCAGATCCGGTCGGCTATGAAGAGGAACAGACTGAAATGGATATCCTTGCTGCTGGTTCACAGCGTTCTGTAAGCAAGCCCGGAAAGCGTCTTGCAAAACGGAAGAAATCTGAGAAACCGGCAAAGAAACAGTCTGAAGAGAATGAGATTTATAAGATTCCTCGCTGGATGCTTCTCGTTATCTGCGCGCTTCTGAGCGCAGCAGTTGTGCTGGGTGCCGCGTTTGCAATTCATAATCTGGGCTGGTTTAACCATAAATCGGAATCGCAGACACCTGTTCAGCCTGTTCCGCAGCAGAATTCGCATCCAGAGCAGAATATGCAGCCGGAACAGACACCTGAAAACAATCAGGTTCCGGAGGAAACCGGTGAAGAGCAGTATATGAACGAAGAAGACTACGAAAAGACCCATGCTGATGAGCCCGGTGCTGATGAGTTTGTACCATGTAAGAATTTGATACTGGCTGCACAGACTGTCAGTTTTGATGAACCGGAACTGTTTTACAATATCAGCTTTACCCGTGAGCCATCTAACTGCAATGAGCCTGTAACTTATGCCTCTTCCGATGAATCTGTGGCTACGGTTAATCAGCAGGGGAAAATCGTAGCAGTAAACAAGGGGACATCTGTCATCTCTGTGACCTGCGGTACGCAGACTGCTACCTGCATCGTTACCTGTGATTTCACATATCAGGAGGAACCGGTGGAGGAAGAACAGCTTCCCATGGAGCTGAACAATACAGATATGACCTTCTTCTCTCCGGGAGAGCAGTTTGCTTTGGTTGTTCGCAATGCGCCGGAGGATGCTGAAATCACCTATGTCAGCTCCGACCCTGCTATCGCAACGGTATCGGCCAGTGGCCTGATTACCGCAAAATCCAGTGGAACCATAACCATTACAGTTACAGTCGATACGGGAGATAAGTTTACGAGTATCGTCCGCTGCAATCTTGCTGACAGCGCAGAGAGCGGCAGCGCCGAGGGTGGAAAATATCTCTTAAGCAATTATGATGTGACTATGGGTATTCAGGGAGAACGATTCCAGCTCAGCCTGAAAAATCCGGACGGAACGAAGATCAAGGGGCTGCTTTGGACAAGTTCGGATACTTCGGTCTGTACGGTAGAAGCGGACGGTACGGTTACTGCCACCGGAAGGGGAACAGCTTATGTTTCCACGACCTATGAGGGAACCGGATACCAATGTATCGTTCGCTGCAGCTTCCGATAATGAAAAGAAGCGGACAGAGATTCTGTCCGCTTCTTTCTTATGCGTGTTCTTCCCGTCTGCGGCGGAAAAGAAGACTGATGCACCAAATGCCGGCAATACCGACAAGGGCGTAGATGATGCGTGAAAACCCGGCAGTCTGACCGCCGAAAATCCATGCTACAAGGTCAAAGCGGGCAAAACCCACGAGTCCCCAGTTGATCGCGCCGACAATTGCAAGAATAAGGGCCAGTGTATCCATTATGACTCATCTCCTTTTCAGTTTGACCATGGCTAGTTTGTGCATTCCTGTGTTGCTTATGCTGGAAATTCTTTATTATTTTTTGAAATCGTATTTGATTTTGCTGAAAATATATGTATAATAAAGAAGAATACAAAATTATTTATGGAAGCAAACAGAATTTTTGGTTTCCGTTATTTATATTTTTGCACATCAAAATGATAATAATATTTGAAAGGAAATGAAACCATGAATGCTTTTTTACCTGCTGATATTCTGATGCCCAAGACCGATGCAATGGAAAAGTGGGCAGTCATCGCCTGCGACCAGTTTACCTCCGATCAGGGTTACTGGGATCGTGTACGCAAAAATGCAGAAGGCGCTGTTTCCACCATCAACCTGATCCTTCCGGAAGCAGAGCTCGGCACCGAAAAGGAAGCAGAGCATACAAAGGTCATTAACGAAACCATGGCAAAGTACATGGCTGAGGATGTTTTCACCACCTATGCGAACTCTCTTGTCTATGTTGAGCGCACGCTGGAAAACGGTTCCATCCGCAAGGGCCTAATCGGCATGGTCGATCTGGACGCTTATGATTATTCCACCGGCGCCACCTCCGCAATCCGTGCCACCGAGCGTACGGTTCCGGAGCGTATTCCTCCGCGTCAGCGTGTCCGCCGCGATGCGCCCATTGAGCTGCCACACATTCTGATGCTCTGCGACGACCATAAGAAAGCTCTGATCGAGCCGATCGGCGAGAAGAAGGAAAGCCTCAAGAAGCTGTATGATTTTGACCTCATGGAAAACGGTGGTCATATCGCAGGCTGGCTGGTCGAGGGTAAGGATGTGGAACAGTTCAATGCTGTTCTGACCGAGTACACCGCAACTGTCGGCGAAAAGTACGAGGGACTCAAGGGCATTCCCATGGTCTTTGCAGTAGGTGACGGCAACCATAGCCTTGCAACCGCAAAGTCCTGCTATGAAGAACTGAAGGCCAATCATCCCGGCGAAGATCTGTCCAACCATCCGGCACGCTACGCTCTGGTCGAACTGGAGAACATCCATGATGATGCACAGGTCTTTGAGCCCATCCATCGTATCGTTTTCAAGACCGATGCAAAGAAGCTGCTGAAGACGCTGGAAGAAACCTACTGCGCAGAGGGCGGCTTCCCCGTGAAGTGGTACATCGGCACCGAGTCGGGTACCATCTATCTTGACCGCGCAAAGAGCGAACTGGCTGTTGGTGCTCTGCAGAGCTTCCTGGATAGCTATCTGAAGGAAAATGCAGGCGAGATCGACTACATCCATGATGATGACGCACTGATCGAACTGTCCAAGAAGGAAAACGCCATCGGCTTCCTGCTTCCCGCAATGGAAAAGAGCCAGTTGTTCCGCGGCGTTATTGCTGACGGCATCCTGCCCAGAAAGACCTTCTCCATGGGCCACAGCCGTGAAAAGAGATACTATCTTGAGGGCAGAAAGATCAAATGATTACGCT
>JAEDIZ010000049.1 GCA_016296635.1 Oscillospiraceae bacterium | reverse complement strand
GCACCCGATGGTGCAGCTGTCACCTACAGCGAAACCAAGAACGGCGAATACAGCGCGACCGCTCTCACGCTGACCGATGCCGGCACCAAGACCGTCTACTGGAAGGTCGAAAAGCACGGCTATACCACCGTGGCCGGCAGCAACACCATCACCATTGCCCAGAAGGCTGTCACCATCACAATTGACGCACAGAGCAAGAGCATCGGCGACACCGACCCCAAGTTTACCGCAACCGTAACGGGTCTGGTGAGCGAGAACGATCTCGGCACGATCATCTACACGCGTGAGCCGGGCGAAACCGCAGGTCAGTATGAGATCAGCGCAAGCTACACCGCGAACGCAAACTATAAAGTCACAGTCACGACAGCCAAACTGACGATCTCGGCCCCCGCGTTTGTGGTTGAGACGGTTAAGGAATATGTGCCTGGCTATTCCCTCGTTCTGGTTTACACCGACGGCAACGCGACCTTCACCTATGACGGCACTGCCATGTACGACGTGACTACCGCCGGCTATAAGTACAAGACTGAAGAGAGCGAGACTAGCTACACTCATGTCTACGCGCTGGTCGTCGAGGGCGAAGCGGATCAAACGAAGATCGCTGCCGGAACAACTCCGGTCGTCGAGAAGCTGAAATGCAACGATCTGGACGTAAACAAGTCCGGCTCGGTCGACCTGCGTGACGCTGTCGCGGTCGTCGCTGTGTACAATGCAAATGAAACCTATATGACGAACTACGTGTCGATCGTTCTCGAAGCGGACGTCAACCACGACAAGCACGTTGACATCAAAGACTTCGGCGCGATCAAGGCAGAGTATCTGAAGTAAGTCCCTGTGCCTCAAAACGGCCCGGAAAGGAGTCACAATGAAAAAAACAATTTCCATGCTGCTTGTGCTGGCGCTGATGTTTACGCTTTCAGCAACAGTATTTGCAGCAACCGCCGACATTACCATGAAGTACGACCTCAGCTCTAACGGGAGCAACGACATTGTCGTCCAGAACGGTGATGTGATCACAGTCAGCTACAAGCTGTCCGCGAGCGAAGAGTGTACCGTGAGCGTGACTCAGAATGAGATCTATTACGATCATAACTTCTTTGAGTTCGTTGCAGACAGCAACAAGCCGAGCGACGGCTTCACGGACTACACGACCACGCTCCAGGAGCGTTTGAACGGCAAGCGTTATGTGTTTTTCAACACCATAACGACCCATACGCACGGCACGACGCCCGCTGAAATCGGCACCTTCCAGTTGAAGGTCATCGCGACCAGCGGTGAGACGACGGTCGCCAACGTCAACGCGATTGCTGCAGATCTCGAGAATGTGGCATACGGCGCTTCGACGCAGAATCTGCATGTGAGCATCGGCAGCGTGCAGGAGCAGAAGTTCACTGCTACCTTCAGCGACGGCAATGGCGGAGTCTATAAGACCCTGACCGTGAAGGCGGGCGAGTCTATCACACTCCCCGACGGTCCCGAAAAGTCCGGCTACACCTTTACCCACTGGAGCATCGGCGGCGAGTCCACACGCTATAAGGCGGGCAACCGCTACAAGCCGGCGAGCGACGTTACCTTTACCCCCAACTGGACCAAGGTCAGCACTGGCGGAGAGTCTACCTATGTTCCGACCCCGACGAAGAAGGATGATTCTCTGAAGTTTAACACAGAAGATCATTTCGCCTTCGTCAACGGCTATCCCGACGGCACGGTAAAGCCCACCGGCGATGTGACGCGCGCAGAAGTGGCTGCAATCCTCTATCGCGTCATGGACGCAGATTGTGTCAAGACGTATGAAACGACCAAATGCTCGTTTAGCGATGTTGTCCGCGGCGACTGGTTCAACCTCTACGTTGCAACGCTTGAAAACGCCGGCGTGATCGTCGACACCAGAACGAACGGCAAGTTCCGTCCGAATGAGGCAATCACGCGCGCAGAGCTTGCTGCAATGCTGGCGCAGTTTGCGGACATCAAGAGTGCTGCAAACTCCTTCAACGATGTCTCTGCAAGACATTGGGCATCTGATGAAATCGCTGTCTGCGCGAAAATGGGCTGGATCAACGGCTATCCCGACGGCTCGTTCCGTCCCGACGCAACGATTACCCGCGCCGAAATGATGGCGATGATCAACCGCGCATTGGGCCGCACGCCGAAATCGGCAGACGATCTGCTGTCCGGCATGAAGACCTGGCGCGACAACGCAAACGTCAACGCATGGTACTATCTCGACGTGCAGGAGGCGACCAATAGCCACACCTACACCAAGAGCGGTAGCCATGAGAGCTGGAAGAAGCTGCGCTGACGCAGGCTTCTGAGCATCTTTCCCAGTTGACCACATAGCAACACAGAAGGGGCGGCTATTCAGCCGCCCCTTCACATTTACCATTTCATTATAAAGCAATGTAGCAACATTCCCACCGAAGGTTGCTATTTATTTTCTCCATATTCTTCAGCCTGCAGCATTTGGATGAATGCAACAATCATACGCTTTTGCCTCGTATTGCAGGCTCCGGTAAGATGCACGATCTGTGCAAGCATGGGATCATTTTCGGACAGTTCCGGATAAAAGAGTTGATCGGCAGACGCGCCCAAACTGCGAAGAAGCAGTTCCAGAGAGTTGAGACTCGGCCCCTTTTCACCGAGCTCAATGGCAGATATCTGTCGCTCACTGACGGTGCTTTTTTCGGATAGCTGTGCGCGCGTAAGACCCTGTTCTTCGCGGATTTTTCGCAGAACTCTGCCAACTCGCTTTGAAACCGGATCATGTAATTCCTCCACCAAAAGATCACCTCCAACGCCTTTATTCTACACGAAAGGCAGTTTGCGGAAAATGTTCCATTGGTGGCAAAATGCAACCACTACTAGGACATATCTTTTCTTGTGAAACAGCAATAATTGCAACCTGCCATTTTGAAAGTACGTCAATGCAATCATCGTTATAATTATGTCTGCTCTAGATGGAGTGCGTATGGTTGATAGAAGAAACCGGAAGCAGTCGGACTGCTTCCGATGGTGACCAGCAACCCAGCAAATCGCAGTTCGATCTACATACAAGTGGCATCTGGAACACTGCGGTTTAAACTATACCGGTTTTTATCATGAACCATTAGGGGATAATACCAACAGCCATTGGTGTATTCTTGCCGGGAACGGCAGGAATGTGCCAATGGCTGTTTTCTGTCTGCCCCGTGCCCCTCCGCTTTTGAAATTTTGGTTTTCTCAAAATTTCAAAAGATTGGAGGAATCCGTAATGGGATTCAACTGCGCACAGGAAAAAGCAAAATTTGACCGTGAATGGTTACGCCTTCGGAAAGAATACACAGATGCCGGTATGAGTGAAGCGGCGATACAGAAGATTTATGACTACGACTGGTATTGTTTCTGCCGCAACCGCGCTTATGAGCGCAGGGCGACACAAATGCCGCCACTGGAAATTGACAGCCCAGACGATGCGCGTCGGTCTGCGCTGTTTCGGAAAAACGAGGCGCTATCAACTTCTTTTGATGAAAGCACCTTCCCTAACCGATATGCATGGACAGATACGTTAGAGGACGTCCGTCTGGTTCAAAGGATTAACCAGCTTGACAAGGATGACTTGGAATTATTGACGTTTCTCGTTTTGGAAAACCATAGCCAATCGGAACTTGCGGAGAAATGGGGACGCTCACAGAAGTCCATTTCCAGGCAGTACAAAAAAATAAAAAAGATTTTTTCAAAAAAGCGTCTAAAAAAGTGATTCTCGTGGCCTATGCATTGAGGGGACATTTTCAGTCCGCCTCATGCAGCTTGAAAAGTACATATCCAGCGACTGAATGACATCAAGCGGATGAGCCAGAAATGGAATAGCGATGCGGAGGATGCGCGAAGACCACCTGTGCGGAAGACGTTGCTTCTGCATAAAGACGGCCCAATAAGGTGACGAGCGGTACTCATCCATCCCAAAGCAGCTTTGGCAAGCTGCCTCGCAATGATCTCGTTCGCGGACAATGGTACTCCTGCCCAGCCACAACGGAACGTAATGGGGGCAGCTCGGAGAGATCCTCGGAGGGGTGCAAGACCCGTGAGCGGCTGCCCGCCGCCGTTCAGCCGCTGCCTTGGCTCCGGGAAGAAGCGTCGAACAGGAGCAAACATCAAAATTTCAAAAGCAGGGGCTGCTCTGCATTTTGCAGAGTAGCCCCGTGGTTAAAGGAGAGCGTTATGAATCCAAACATTGATTTTTTAGGCATCTGCCAGCTACTGAAAGCGCTCCGAACGGTCGGTTTTTCTGAAGCCGAAATCAAAAAGATCGCACGGCGGATCGCGGTCGAACTTGGTGCAAATTTCACACTTTACGCTTGATTTTTCTCCGTTTTGGTTATAGCTATTACGCCCTTGGTGTGGTAATGTGTGTTGCTGCAAGGAGGTGAGAATGTGGCGAAAAAGCAAACCGACGGAAGCCTTGCGCTGGAACAGCAGCGCGTCATAGTCATCCCAGCGCACGACGAGATCGTCGCACGCAAGATTCGTGTTGCGGCGTATGCCCGCGTCAGTTCCTCCAGCGAAGATCAGCTCAATTCCTACCGCGTGCAGAATCAATACTATTCTGAACTGATCTCCAGCAATCCGGATTGGGAAATGGTCGATATTTACGCCGATGAGGGCATCACCGGCACGTCGGTTGAAAAGCGCGAAGATTTTCAGCGCATGATGCAGGATTGCCGGAAAGGAAAAATCGACCGCATTCTGGTCAAAAGCATCTCACGCTTTGCTCGAAACACGAAAGACTGCCTTGCTGCGGTTCGAGAATTGAAGGAACTCGGCGTCAGCGTCCAGTTCGAAGAACAGGGCATTGACACCAGTAAGGTATCCAGCGAGATGGTCACGGCGATCATGGCGTCCTTGGCGCAAAAACAAAGTGAGTCAATTTCCGGAAATACCCGCATGGGAATTCAGTGGCGGATGGAATCCGGACATTTTCATATCAGTAATCCTCCACTCGGCTACAATTTGGAGGAAGGCGTTTTGTCAGCGACGGAGGATGGTATCTCCGTTGTAAAGTTCATTATTGATTCCTATCTGTCGGGAAAGAACTCAAGGGAAATCAGTGAAAAGCTGAATTCACAGCAGGCGTTAAACCGGACATGGACCAGCAAAACCGTCGATTACGTTCTGCAAAATGAACGGTACGCTGGCAATGCGCTGCTGCAGAAACGATATACGACAGACAGCTTTCCACGAGTAAAAAAACGAAATCGCGGTGAGCGGATGCAATACTATATCGCAGACAGCAATGAAGCAATAATTACACAGGAGCAATTCGACCGCGCACAGGCGCTTCGCAAAAACCGAAAAGCGGAGCAGTCAGAAAATATCCGTGCATATTCAAAAAGGTGCTTCTGTTCCTGTGGCTCCAGATGCCGCTCCAAGTATATCAATCAAATTTGGTACTGGGTTTGTGTTGCGCATGAGGAACAAAAAGGTGTCTGCCCAATCAAGCAGGTACCGGAGGAAACTATTAACGCAGCGTTCTGCCGTCTGTACTACAAACTCAAGAACCACGGCAATCCCATCTTCACGCAGATGCTCTCGAACCTCCAAAAAATCCGTTATAGCCGGATGCTCTGGAGCGAGGACGTGATCTCTCTCAACAAGAAAATATCCGATATTCTCAGTCAGGTTCAATTCCTAGCCCAGCTGCAACAAGCGGACGGTGTTGATCCTGATACTTTTATCTCATCCAACAACAAGCTCAGCGAACAGCTCCGCAGGCTGAAGCAGGAAAAAGCAAGGCTTCTCGACACCGACAGCGACGATCTGGCAGACCGCACCCGCGATCTCATGGACGTGCTGGAGGACGGGCCGGATTTCCTCGACGGCTTTGATGTGGAGCTGTTCGATGCGCTTGTGGAAAAGATTATCGTGGACAGCAACGAGCGCCTGCGCTTCCGGCTGAAAAACGGTTTGGAGCTGACAGAACAGATTGAAAGGACGAAACGGTAATGGGAAATCGGAAGCTGCCGTTTGGCTATCAGATGCGCATGGGCGAGATCGTCCGGAACGAGCCGGAAGCCAACGCCGTACAGGATATCTTCCTGCAATATACACTTGGCGCATCGCTCAAAGAGATTGCAGAGCAGATGAACAAGATTGGTCCCACCTACGACGTGGGTAAGAGTTGGAACAAGAATATGGTTGCACGTATTTTGGAAAATCCCAAGTACACCGGTACAGACAGCTATCCTAAATTAGTTGACATAAAATTATTTGAGGCGGCATCTGCAAAAAGACAGACAAAACAGCGCCTGCCGGAGCGAACACCTGCGCAAAAGGCTCTCAAGCGTGTCTGCTCCAAGCCGCCATCCCCGGAGATCGAGCAGCAAGTCACACACCTGCTTGGCAGGCTGGCAGAACGGCCAGACCGCATTATGCAGCCAGAAAGACAGTCAGCACCGATATACAGCACCACGCAAGCTGAGCTGGATGACATTCTGAACACCCAACCGCTTGACGAGGACGCTGCCAGAAGTCTGATCTGCAAGCTGGCACAGGAGCAGTACGACACCATCGGCAACGAAGAATACGAAACCGAGCGCCTGCGGCGGCTGTTTACAGCGTTCGAATGTACGGCAGAACTCAATGCGGAGCTGCTGCAGAGTGCCGTCTCTGCCGTGCTGGTTACACGCCAGACGGTGCGGTTGCAGCTCAAAAATGGACAGATCATCGGAAAGGACGATTTGGTATGACAGATGAAAAACCGCGTGTCATTATCATTCCACCCAAGCCAGAATTGCAGCAAACGGCTGCGGTCACAAAGCAGCTTCGCGTCGCGGCGTACTGCCGCGTTTCCACCAAGGAGGAAGAACAGGCCAGCAGCTACGAAGCGCAATGCGAGTATTACACCGACAAGATCATGTCCAACAAGGAATGGACGATGGCTGGCATTTTCGCGGACGAAGGCATTACCGGCACGTCTACAAAAAAACGCACGGAATTCCTCCGCATGATCCGTCAGTGCAAGCAGAAAAAGATCGACCTCATACTTACAAAATCCATTCAGCGATTTGCCCGCAACACGCTCGACTGCATCAATTATACGCGCATTCTCCGGCAGCTTGGCATTGGCGTCCTCTTTGAGAAAGAAAATATCAACTCCTTGCCGCCAGACAGCGAATTCATGATCACGATGTACGGCGCGATGGCGCAGTCTGAAAGCGAATCCATCTCCGGCAACATCCGGCGCGGGCGGCAGATGCACGCGAAAGTCGGAACGCTCAAGGTTCCCTGTTACCGGCTTTACGGATACGAAAAAGACGCAGAGGGCAAATTCCGCGTCATACCAGAACAGGCAGAGATCGTGTGCGAACTCTACAAGCGATATGAGAGCGGCGCCAGCCTGCGCAATCTGCAAGACTGGCTGGAGGAAAATCAGATCAAAACGGTTCTTGGGGAATCCAAATGGACAACGACAGCCATCAAGGGCATCCTGACGAATGAGAAGTACTGCGGCGACGTTCTGCTCCAGAAAACATTCCGGACAGATGTGATCAGCAAGAAAATCGTAAAAAATATCGGTCAGATGACCCAATATTATATGCCTGACCACCACGAGGGCATCGTCAGCCGGGAGCAGTACAATGCAGTAAAAGCGGAAATGGCACGTCGGAGCGCCCTGCGCAGCCCATCCAAAACGGCTGTGACAGGACGCTCCTGTTATACAAGCAAATACGCCTTATCGGACCGGCTCGTGTGCGGCGAGTGCGGGACGCTCTACCGCCGCTGCACATGGACCTCCCTCGGTCGGAAATATCCCGTCTGGCGCTGCACCAGCCGCCTGAACTACGGAACAAAATACTGCCACGACTCCCCGACGATCAAGGAAGAACCGCTGCAAGCGGCAATTCTGGCAGCCATCAACTCTGTCATGAGCGACAAGCCTGCGCTACTTGACCGCATCAAGAATGCGGTATCTCTTGAACTCCTGCCGGTGCAGGGTCAGACAATGAGCCTTGCCGACATTGAACACCGCATGGCACAGCTCGACGAGCAGTTCCAACAGCTGCTGGCAGAAGCCATTGACGCCGACGATAAAGAAGCCTGCAATGCACAATTTGCGGAGATCCTGGCCGAGCAGACTGCACTCAAAAAGCAGAAGGAAGCGTTCTTGCAAAGCAGCACCGATGCGAGCCGCGTCTGCACCCGCATGAAGCAGGCAGCGCAAGCCGTAGAGAGCGCCCCAGCAACGATTACGGAATGGAACGAAAACGCCGTCCGGCAGACCGTAGAGCGCGTGACCGTCCTCTCTGCCGACGAGGTGCTGGTACGGATCAAGGGCGGTGCAGAAATCAGACAACGATTGGAACGATGAAAATGATCTATGCAACTGGCGATCTTCACGGCAATGTCCTCCGATTCCAGCCTCAGTATTTCCCGGAGCAAGCGGAGATGACCAAGGACGACTACATGATCGTCTGCGGCGACTTCGGATGTGTCTGGAATGGCGACAAGAGCGACGATCCGCAGCTCGACCGGCTGGAAACCCTGCCGTTTACAGTTCTGTTTGTGGACGGCAACCATGAAAACTTCGACGCGCTGAATGAATATCCCGTGGAGCAATGGCACGGCGGAAAGGTGCATAAAATCCGTCCGCACGTCATTCACCTGATGCGCGGGCAGGCATTCGAGCTGCAAGGCCGCACGTTCTTCACGATGGGCGGCGCACAAAGCCACGACTTTGCGGATGGCATTCTGGACATGGACAGTTCGGATTTTTACGAACGCTATGATTCCCTGCGCCGCAATCGCGGACAGTTCCGCATCAACCATATTTCGTGGTGGCAGGAGGAACTGCCGTCCGACGAGGAATACGCCGAAGCCCGGCAGACGTTGGAACAACTGGACTGGAAGACCGATTACATCATCACACACTGCGCACCGACAGCAATTCAGCAGAAGATTAATGCCAATTTCAAGCCAGATAAGCTGACGGACTTTTTGGAAGAAGTCCGCAACTATAGCCGATTCCACTACTGGCTGTTTGGACACTACCACGACAACCGGATCATCGATGAAAAGTACGTTCTGCTCTATGAGCAGATGGTGCGGGTATTATAAAAACAGGGCAGAGAAAGACGCGGTCACGGCGACTGCGCTTTTCTTTGCTCTGTTGGACAATTTAAAGGAGGAACCTATGGTTTTTGAAATTTCGGAATATTATACAGGCGGGAAAATCCGGCTGAAGCCGCGGGTCGAATTGTATGACACGCGCGATTACATGGGGAAGCAAATGCCGGGGCTGGCGATTGTTCTCGATGAAGTGGATCAGAAAGAGAACGTGACCGAGCAATACGCCGTCCTTACAGTGTCCTTCGGGGACTTCCTCACCTTGAAAAACTGCGCATTCATTGACACCAATAACTGCCCGTTCGCGTCGCAGCTCCTTTCCAACGAAGTCGCGCAGGATACCGGCCACAGCAAAATCAGCGGCTACTGCGAATATCCCCTGTGGGTGTTCAAGGAGGACTTTCTGAAGGAAATCGGCGGCGAAAAGTACGAGCAGTATTCAGAACAGTTCGATGCCTATATGCGCAGAGAGATGTCTGAGGATGATATGAAAATGGATGAGATGTGCGGTATGTAGAGGACGCAGGATCAGCGGCGCGAAGTATTCAGCAGTCGAAATTCAAAAGAAGTCTTTGACACTCGTATCTCGACGAAAGCTGACGAATCTGCTATAATATTTATAAATGCTGCAATAGGAGGCATTATAAAATGAGCAGAGAAGCAGAAAAGGTTCTGAAAGAATTACAGCGTTTCCTGGATTCTCACGCAGACGAGATCAAGAGTGAGGACGATGCAAATGCACTGGCGGAACAGTTCCTCGCAGAGTACGATCAGAAGTGTGCCGCGCAGAAAGACCACGCACCCGAAACAGCCGACGATTATCTGGATCTTGCAGAGCAGGCAACATCCAAGAAAAAGCACATGGAATATCTCCGCAAGGCGCTGGAGTTGGAGCCGGACAACCTCGATGCGCGGCTGCAGATGATCACCAGCATAACGGAGCATCATCTGGACGAGCAGAGACTTGCCTTGCAGGAATTGCTGGCGCTGGCTGAGCAACAGATGAAAGAAGCCGGTGCATTTAAAGAGTACACGGGTGAATTCTGGACAGCGCCGGAAACCAGACCGTATATGCGTGTGCGCTATACATACTTCGACGTGCTGATCTCCTGCGGTATGATGCGTCAGGCAATCAGCGAAGGACAGCGCCTGCTGGAGCTGTGCGAAAGCGACGACCTTGGTGTCCGCTATCAGCTGATGCACCTGTACGTCTTTATGGAGGACGAAATGCACGCGCTGGCGCTCCATAAGCAATTTGACTCCTATGAAGAAACACAGATGCTCCTTCCGCTGGCGGTTTTGTATTACAAGCTGAACCAGTTTGACAAGGCGGAGGACTACATCAAACGCCTCTCAAAAGCGAATAAGGATACGAAGAAATTCCTGCGGGCAGCAGCACACGACGAATTGGACGATTATATCGATGAGTTGAATCCCTATGGCTATCAGCCATTTACGATGGAAGAACTGCTGGACGAACTGATGAAGTCCAGCTACCTGTTCGATTCCGTGCCGTATTTCTTCGCATGGGCAAGCAAAGTCCTTGTCACGAAGTCCACTTCAAAAAAGAGCACCGGAAAGCCGCATCTGCTGAACTAAGCAGTCAACAAAAACATATAGCGAAGGCACGACCAAGCGTCGTGCCTTTTGCATTATCCACAATTACCGTGAGCCATTCAGAAGCGCTGTTGTCCGCGCATTGACACCCATAAGCTCCCGCTGGGTCTGCCGGTTTGCCTGACACATAGGCATCAAGAAATTCACAGCCTTTCGGATCTGTTGCAGGTCAGAGGAAGTGAGTGCGTTCTGATGCAGATGCTCCAAAACGCGGCTGTAGGCGTCCTTCAAAGATGCGGACACGGCAGGCTGAAAGAAATAGGTTGAGATCAAGC
The DNA here is from genome assembly GCA_016296635.1 of Oscillospiraceae bacterium. GTDB lineage: Bacteria > Bacillota > Clostridia > Oscillospirales > Oscillospiraceae > CAG-170. The sequence goes on along the minus strand of JAEDIZ010000049.1, from coordinate 4,791 downwards.
CGCCGATCAGGGCGGCTTCGTTATCGGTGTACTGCATGGCTGCTCTCCCTTCGCAAGAATCAAACGAACGGGGCAATCATACCACAAAATATTGTAGCAGGCTATTCGCAAAACGACGAAATATACGATGCGCAGCGGCGCGGAAAGGAGAAGCTATGAACGTCAGAAAACCTGTAGATTACGGCACAATGTACCGGGAATTGGCCGCAATTCTTGCACGGAATCTTCCGCAGATGGACGAAATTTATGCCATTGGCAAGGCCATCAGCCAGCGTCCGGAGAAGGGCGCGGCGGTTGCGGCCGCAGAGTTTTTACAGGCAAATTTCCTTGACCGCACAGGATTTTCCCCGCGCAACGTGCGCCGGATGCGTGATTTTTACAAGACCTATGAAAATGACCAAACGCTCCTCCAGCTGGCGATGAAAATCGGCTGGACGCTGAATGTGGTCATTATGGAATCGGAGCTGACAAGAGATGCGTGCAAGTGGTATCTGGAACAGGCGCGGGTACAGAAGTGGTCAAAGAAAGAGCTGCTGGACATTCTCGGCAGCGGCTATGAACCGGGTACTGAAGCAAATCAGGAAAACTCGACTTTGCGTTTTTCTAAGAGCTGTGGTATAATAAATCAGGAAATGAAGGAGCCGCCGCTATGCAGCCTTGTTATTACATTATCGAAAGCCAGACAAGTACAAAGCTTCCTGCCACCGTTCGTGAGGCGACTGCCGCTGATTTTGAACGAACAGCGCAGGAGCATTGGCAAACCGACTGGTGCACGGATTTTATTCAGGACACAGCGCTCGATAAATACGCGCTGGAGTTGGATACAACCAAAGAACTGGTTGGACTTGCTGCTTATCGGGATATGCCGGAGGGCGTGCTGGTTTATGTGGAGTATATGGAGAGTGCGCCCAGCGGAAATCCGACACTGTCCAAACCTAGAAAATACGCTGGGATCGGTGCCGCACTGCTGGCGTTCGGGATTCAGCTTTCCATCGATTACGGCTACGGCGGTGCAATTTATTTGAAAGCGAAAACGTCGCAGCTTCGGGAACACTATATGCGAAATTACGGCGCGATCCCGTTCAGCCGGTTTGACCCATTCCTGCTGCTGATCGATGGCGATGCTGCGCGGGAGCTGTTCGGGCAATACTTAAAGGAGGTCTGACGGATGCAGAATGAAAAATATCTGGAGCTGGATGCGCTTGCTGCGCTGAACGGCTATGTTGCACCTCCGACGAAAGAGGATCTGGCATACGTTGTCCACTTCCGCAAGACCTGCCAGCGGTATCAGATCGACTTTGCAAAAGCCGATCCGGACGAACGCAACTTCGTGATTCACATGGCGGAGAAAACATTTTTGCAGAAGCGTGCTTAATTTTGTTGTTGATCGAAGCTACTCCGATAAATCGGGAGTTCATCTATAGTGTAGTGAAAACACATAAAACCGATGTTTGATTTCAAACATCGGTTTTTCTTTCTTCAATACAGAAATCTTTTTTCCAGCATCTCGCCTTCTTTTGAAACCATCTTTTCTTTTCTTCGTCTATATGATCAGCAACAATCATGCCGCATCTGACAGCGGCACATACTATCTGAAAAGGAGATCTCAAAATGAAAAAAACATGTTCTCTGATTATGGTCTTTTTCCTGATCCTCACGCTCACTGCCTGCGGCAGGACGGGCAATGACGCTCCATCCGAAGAACAGGCTGCCATCCCCACAACTCCCGCAGGAATTCTCTTCACCAGCTTCAAAGATCAGATCAAAAACGGCGCGGCAGATCCCGAAGAAATCGCAAATCAGCTTGTGAGCAATCCGATCATTCCATTCGCTCCCGTGGTCATGCCCGTAGAGCCGGGATTCCTGAACGGCTTCTCATCTGACATTTCCGGTTTTGATTCCGGTGCGATTTTTGCACCCATGATCGGCTCCATTCCTTTTGTCGGCTATGTTTTTTCTGTCAGCGGCGATGTTGATTCTTTCGTGCAGCAGCTGAAAAACAATGCCGATCTGCGCTGGAACATCTGCACACAGGCGGATGAAATGATCTGTGAGGCTGTCGGCAATACCGTTTTCTTTGTCATGGCGCCGGCTTCTTTTGAAAGCTGAAACAATTGCAGGAAGCAGCCCTGCCCGCTTTTTGGGAGGATCCTATGCTTTTTTCCGGTATCCCGTTTCTGTATTTTTTCCTGCCGGCAACGCTCACTCTATACTACCTTGTGCCGAAAAAACTGAAAAATGCCATTCTGCTTCTTGCAAGCCTCGTCTTTTATGCCTGGGGAGAAAAAATGCTTGTTCTTCTCTTTGCGGGCACGATCCTGACCGGCTGGCTTCTCGGCCTGCTGATCGAAAGGAATCTCGGGAAAAGAAAGTCCAAACTTTATCTTTGGCTTTCCGTACTGATCGATCTCGGTCTGCTGGTCTATTTCAAATACACGGACTTCTTTATCGCATCCTTCAATACCCTGACCGGTCTTTCCGTGCCGCTGCTTCGCATCGCCCTACCCATCGGCATCAGCTTCTATACATTTCAGATCTTGAGCTATACCGTGGATGTCTACCATGGCAGCGTGCCTGCGCAGAAGAATCTCATCAATTTTGCCGCCTATGTTTCCCTTTTTCCGCAGCTGATCGCAGGGCCGATTGTCCGTTATGCAGACATCGCGCAGCAGTTGGAGCAGCGCACACATACGCCGGATAAAACCGCCTCAGGAATCCGCCGCTTTGTTCTCGGACTCGGCAAAAAGGTTCTTCTTGCCAATGCCTTCGGTGAAGTCTGCACGGCATTCCGTGCCAGCGGCGATCTATCCGTCCTCTATTACTGGCTCTACGCCGTGGCCTATATGCTGCAGATCTACTTTGATTTTTCCGGCTATTCTGACATGGCCATCGGTCTGGGCAGGCTCTTCGGCTTTGGTTTTCTGGAAAATTTCAACTATCCCTATATCTCTGCCAGCATCACCGAATTCTGGCGCAGGTGGCACATTTCCCTCGGCTCCTGGTTTCGGGACTATGTCTATATTCCGATGGGCGGCAACCGCTGCGGCAAATGGAAGCAGCTGCGAAACATCGCCGTTGTCTGGCTGCTTACCGGATTCTGGCACGGTGCAGACTGGAACTTCATTCTGTGGGGACTTCTATATGCCGTGCTGCTGACAATCGAAAAGCTCGGTTTCAAAAAGTGGCTGGATACGCACAAGGCGTTCGGGCACATCTATGCTCTTTCAGCTGTGATGCTCGGCTTTATTCTGTTTAATGCAGCCAATCTTCGCGAAGCGGCTGCCGACATTGCCGGTCTTTTCTCTTTCGGAAAACTACCCGCAGCTTCCGTGGAAGCTCTGTACTGTCTGCGTTCCTACGCTCTGACCTTTCTGATTGGTGTCATTGCCGCTACGCCCTTTCCGAAGCAACTGGCAAAATCATTCGCCGGAAAAGCATGCTGCCGGAAAGTGATGACAGTTTTGGAGCCGTTGGCTCTGACTGCACTTCTGATCATTGTCACCGCCTATCTCGTCGACGGATCCTTCAATCCGTTTCTATATTTCAGATTCTGAAGGAGGTGCAGGCACTATGAAAATGAAGAACAAACTGATTATCATTCTGTTTTTTGCCGTTTTGATGGGGTCTTTGGCAATGTTTCTTTTCCTGCCGGCAGAGCAGTACTCTGCAAGCGAACGCAGGACGCTGGCACAAAGACCGTCAATCACGGTGGAAAAGCTGAAAAGCGGCAAATATATGTCGGAATTTGAAACATATACGCTCGACCAGTTTCCCCTGCGTGAAAAACTGCGCACCCTCAAAGCGGTCACTGTCCGATATCTTTTTGCCAGAAAAGACAACAACGGGCTTTACGCCTATGACGGTCATCTGTCCAAACTGGAGTACCCTCTGAACGAGGCAAACCTGAACCGAAACCTCGGCAAGCTTCGCAGCATCTATGACGGCATGATCGCTTCCAGCGACTGTAAACTGTATCTCTGCGTGATTCCGGACAAAAACTGCTTTCTGGCTCCCATGGGAGATTACCCTTCCCTTTCCTGCGCGCAGATGAGAGAGGCACTTTGCAGCACACTGCCGGAGGGCGCCTGCATCGATTTCTCCGGTCTTCTCTCCCTTGATGATTTTTACCGGACGGATCAGCATTGGCGGCAGGAAGCTGTCACAGATGTTGCAGATGCGCTTCTGCAGGCCATGGGGGCTCCCTCAACCGGATCTTTTGCCGAAAACGAACTGAGCGTACCTTTCTACGGTACCTACGCAGGGCAGTCTGCATTACCCTGTCGCCCGGATACCATCCGCTATCTGACAAATGAGGCTGCAAATGCCTGCTCTGTCATCAGCTACAGTACGGGAGCAGCAAAAGACGCTACCATGTACGACCTGAAAAAAGCGGAAGGCCGGGATCCTTATGAGATGTTCCTCGGCGGCGCAGAGCCTTTGATTGAAATCGCAAATCCGCTCTGCACCACCGGGCGTGAGCTTGTGATCTTCCGCGACTCTTTCTGCTCCAGTCTTGCTCCGCTCATGGTGGAGGGTTATTCCAAAATAACGCTGGTGGATCTGCGCTATATGCAGAGCAGTCTGCTGCCGCAGTTTATCACCTTCCGCGATCAGGATGTGCTGTTTCTGTACAGCACGCTGATTCTGAACAACTCCATTTCCGCATAAAAATCGCCCGTGCGAACAGTTTGTTCAGCCGGGCGGTTTTTTTACGGTAAAAAGAAAAATCGCCATGAACTTTCGTTCACAGCGATTTTATGGAGCGGGTGACGAGGCTCGAACTCGCTACCT
>JAEDIZ010000181.1 GCA_016296635.1 Oscillospiraceae bacterium | reverse complement strand
CCCGGATAGTTGTCGATCTGATGGGTCAGCGCCATCTGTCCGCCTGCGGAGAGCTTTTCGATCACCAGCGTATCGAACCCTGCCCTTGCTGCGTACAGCGCTGCCGTGTATCCGCCGGGTCCGCCGCCGATGATGAGCATGTCATAAACATGTGCGTCGTCTTCCTCTTCATGTTCTGGCAGGATACCGGAGAGAAATTCATCGATGGCCGCCTTGGATTCCGGCGCAACAGTGGAAGCGACGGGCTTACCGTCCACATACAGCCTGAGCGTAGGGATCAGTTCGACCTGCAGTTCACTCCAGAGCTTGTCATTCTCATCCATATCGACCTTTACCACGTCAAGTACGCCTGCGTACTGCTCTGCAATCTGCTCGTATGCCGGGTTGATCTTGCGGCAATGCGGGCACCAGGGCGCCCAGAAATCTACCAGAAAGGTCTTCCCGTTCTCAATCATTGCCTTGAGCTTCTTTGAGTTTATATTCATAACTGCCATTGTGCCAGCCCCTTTCGTTTTGTTTGATCACAGTATACCCGGAAGATATCTTGTTATCCGTGATGAAATCACAAAATGCTCGGGCCGATTGTTTCTTCCTTAATAAAGCGACAATCAGTTTGGGCATTGTGATCTTATCACGGTCATGCGGATTGAAATTGGGTATGATATAGCCATCAAACAAAAAGGAGGTTCTCAGAATGAGACTGAAGGATAAAGTAGCCATCATCACCGGCGGCAGCAGAGGCATCGGCTTCGCAACCGCAGACAAGTTTCTAAAGGAAGGCGCAAAGGTCATACTGACCGCAAGTACGCAGGCGTCCGCCGACAAGGCCGTGGCGCAGCTGAAGGAGAAGTACCCCGATGCGACGGTTGCAGGCATCAGCCCTGATCTGTCTAGCCTGGATTCCGTTCGGACAGCTTTCAGAGAAGCGACGTCCCAATACGGCTGCGTGGACATTCTGATCAACAACGCAGGCGTATCGGAGAGCACTCCCTTTATGGAGTACACCGAGGAAACCTTTGACAAGGTCATGGATCTGAACGTCAAGGGCGTATTCAACGCAACGCGCGCAGCAGCTGAGTGCATGACCGCCAAAGGAAACGGCGTCATCCTCTCCACATCCTCGATGGTCAGCATTACCGGACAGCCCAGCGGCTTTGCCTATCCGGCATCCAAGTTCGCGGTTAATGGTCTGACTGTTTCCCTTGCTCGGGAACTGGGGCCCAAGGGCATCCGGGTCAACGCCGTCGCGCCCGGCATTACGGAGACCGATATGATGAAGGCTGTTCCCAAAGAAGTCATCGCCCCCATGATCGCACGGATTCCGCTCAAGCGTCTAGGACAGCCGGAGGACATCGCAAATGCCTTTGCATTCCTCGCTTCGGACGAGGCGTCCTATATCACCGGCGTTGTGCTGAGCGTGGACGGCATGGCAAGAACTTGACAATGTGACAACATCACAGAAGCCAGCAAATATACCTGATATAATACAATCACAAAAGAAAAACAAGGAGGACAACAAGATGTCAGCTATCAATATCAATAAATCCAATTTCCAGAATGAAGTCATGAATTCCGACAAACCCGTCCTGCTGGACTTCTGGGCTCCCTGGTGCGGCCCCTGCCGCATGGTGGTTCCTATCGTTGAGGAGATCGCCCGGGAACGCAGCGATATCAAGGTGGGCAAGATCAATGTGGACGAAAACCCCGAGCTTGCCGGACAGTTCGGCGTAATGAGCATTCCCACGCTGGTGGTCATGAAAGACGGCAAGATCGTCAATCAGTCCATGGGTGCAAAGCCCAAGAGCGCCATTCTCGCGATGCTCTAAGATGTAAGTTCGGTGTTTCACCTCCGCACATCTGGTGTATATTATAAACATAAAGAGCAATACAACAGGAGGTTTCCTTATGAATACGAAGTTTTATATCTGCCGCACCTGCGGAAATATCATCGAAAAGATCAATGATTCCGGCGTTCCCGTCGTATGCTGCGGCAAGCCGATGGAAGAGCTGGTTCCCAATACCGTCGAAGCCAGCAACGAGAAGCACCTGCCCGCCGTGACCGTTGAAGACGGAGCAATCAACGTCAACGTTGGCAGCGTAAATCATCCGATGGCCGATGAGCACTACATCGAATGGGTCTATGTCGAGACCGAAAACGGCGGTCAGCGCAAGTACCTCAAGCCCGGCGAAGAGCCCAATGTGACCTTCAGCCTGGGCGATGACAAGGCCGTCGCCGTATACGCCTACTGCAATCTCCACGGTCTGTGGAAGACGGAAGTATAACCTTCCCTGACAATGGCCTGTCGGTAATCCGCCGGCAGGCTCTTTTATGTGATATCATCACGGAAAACCGAGACTGAATTCGATATAATCAGGGCAAACAAACACAGGGAGGAATTGATATGGCGGGGATCCGGAAGAAAAGAAGGGCTTATGTCGAACAGAGGGACTGCGTGGCCTGCGGCTGCTGCGTGAAGGTCTGTCCGCTGAACGCCATCCAGGTCTATCGCGGCCTGTACGCGCAGGTGGATGAGGACAAATGCGTCGGCTGCGGCAGATGCGCAAAGGAATGTCCGGCGACGGTGATCGAGATCCGGGAGGTGACGGCATGAAAAAGAAATGGTATGACTATCTCTGGATCGTATCGCTTAGCTATCTGGTGCTGGGATTCTTCAATATCCTGTTTGCATGGCTGGGACTGTTCTGCTTCTTCATTCCGCTGATCATCTCCATCACGAAAGGAACCAAGAGTTACTGCAATCGCTACTGCGGACGCGGCCAGCTGTTCGGCCTGCTGGGTGGCAGGTCCGGCCTTTCCCGGAAGAAGGATATCCCGCGCTGGATGAAGAGCAAGGTCTTCCGTTATGGATTCCTGATCTTTTTCTTCGCCATGTTTTTCCTGATGCTGTGGAACACCTATCTGGTGTTCGCAGGCGCACAGGATCTCAGGCAGGCGGTAACGCTTTTGTGGACGTTCAAGCTGCCGTGGCACTGGGCCTATCACGGAACGCTGCTGCATCCGGGTGTCGCACAGTTTGCCTTCGGCTTCTACAGCGTAATGCTGACTTCTACTGTACTGGGCCTGATCACCATGGTTCTGTTCAAGCCCCGCAGCTGGTGCGTCTACTGCCCGATGGGCACCATGACCCAGCTGATCTGCAAGGCAAAAAACACAAAATGACCCTGAGGAGGGATTTCAATGAAAAGAATGATACCGATACTTCTGAT
>JAEDIZ010000180.1 GCA_016296635.1 Oscillospiraceae bacterium | reverse complement strand
ATATTTCCTACTTAGAGGCTTTTTTGTGCTGTCCGTACAATCTGGGGCTGTTCACTTTCGGCAGATGCTTTTCTCATTTGTATATCCGTACACGCTAAAGTACAGACTTGGGACAACATGATTGGCTTTACGAGAAAGACTCATGTTCCAAACGCTGCACTTCGGGATGCTGGTGCATAAAATTATCCCATTGCTCGGCAGAGATAGAGATTTTGGCGCGAACGGTAAAATGATAAGCGGTCAGCTCATCCCGCTTGAGGAGAATTCTGCAGTCATCAACCATGCCGCCGGCAGAACGAATGAATGCCCAGAGTTCCTCATCAAATTCCGGTGTGGAAACAGCATGCAGGCTGACTGCCTGTGAATTGAGTGAATCGTTACCGAAAGTAAACCGATGCGTAAGGATCTGCAGAATGGTAATAAAAACGGTACTGCAGATGCCGAGGGTATACATTCCGGCGCCGAGTGTCAGACCGATGGCTGCGGTTGCCCACAAACCGGCCGCGGTGGTCAAACCCTTCAGAGAATTCCTGTTTCGGAAGATAACGCCTGCGCACAGAAAGCTGATGCCGCTGACGACCTGTGCGGCGATTCTCGCAGGATCGGCACCCTTGGTTCCGAGCTGGCCGACATCCAGATCAAAAAAAGCGTATTTCGACACAATCATGAAAAGCACGGCAGAGCAGCAGACAAGGATGTGTGTCCGCACCCCCGCTTCTTTCAGACGCCTTGTGCGTTCGTAGCCGATGGCGGCTCCGCAGATGCTGGATAAAAGAATACGCAGCATCATCTCCAATGTCTGCATCAAAGGAAAAGAAAGCTGAAAAATTTGCTCATATGTCAATAAAAACACCTCATTGGATAAAATCAGATTGCAAAAAACATAGACGCTTCGAAAAAGCATCAAATCAGCAGCGCCGGGAAACCTTGCCGGGCGCAGCCATCATCAGAGAAAATATGCGCGACTATTCGCCGTGTGTCCTTCGTGATCGGTCACGGTTATGCGGAAATACTGATCATTCGGCGCAAGCGTAAATGCTGCCTCAGAAATGTTTTCACCGATGACATTCTGCGCGCGGCGTCCGGCCGTTGAAAGAGCGATGCTTCTGGCTGCACTCGTCTTCACGAACACCTTGTCTTCGTCCCGTGACAGTTCCAGTATCTGCGGACCGGAAGACGTATAAAAATCGCCGTTCTCCATGGCTTTGATTATGTTTTCATAGGTCAACGATTCAGCAAAAATATATGTAAATCCGCCGAACATATCCTCTGTTTTATGGCAGTCATCGGTTGCCACACAGCCCAGTCGCTGGCCGCTGCGGAGCATACTGTCGTAAACCCGCGGATTATACTCGCTGAGTCCGCCCATGGCGCAGTCGTTGTTATAGATTTCCATGGCATAGAAGCCCATGAAATTGCAGTACTGGGCATCCGTTTCCAGCGACCATGTGGGATGATTGTAGGAAACCAGCTTTCCGTTTTCGTTGGCTGTTTTCACAACTTCGTTGATCAGGTCAACATTATAGTCCTTTACAACATCATTTCTGCCGATGTACTGCATCTGTGGAATACGCTCGGGAACATGGCACAGACGCCGCAGATCATTCGCGTTCGGATTGAAAAAAACATGACGGACATCATGGGGATCTTTGGAATAAATACACATGTGGCAGCAGATCTGATCCGGCTTTCTTCTTTCGGAAGGATTGGCCACCATCTGAAACTCATAGCCGGTAAGCAGTAGGAAATCCTCTGTGCTGAGATCACTGTGATCCACAATGAATTCATGATCTGTAATGGCGAGAACGCTGTATCCGTGATCACGGTATGCGTTCACCAGTTCCTCCGGTGTCTGCGTTCCGTCCGACAGCGTAGAGTGAGTGTGTAAGCTGGCTTTATAGGCATTTTTGCCCGCCGGCAGAAGAAATTGCTTCATGCGTATGCACTCCTATTTCAATGATATTGCAGAATCGCAAAAATGTGTCTGTTGTTATTCAGTATAAATTGCCTGTGGGGGGGAGTTAAACACAATTGCAAAAAACGCTCAGGTCAGACGCTGCTGCATATAGGCATCCTTTACGCGCCGCAGACAGAAGCGGCACACCGGGTGAGAGGATTGTGCAATTCTGTACTGCTTATTTTCATAAACTGTCCGATCTCCAAAATTGTGATTGACATTTTAGCATTGTGTGTCCGCAAAGCGGATTGTACGCGCAAAGGAGCTGTCCAATTGAATCCTGCAGCAATCGTTCTCCGTCCGACGGAGGCTTTTCTCCATCCTCTGTGCACAGATATGGTTGCGCCGGAACTGATTGTGTTCATCTGCTGCCGGATATTCTTTGTTTCCGATCTGAAGGGCAGAACAAAAAACATATACACTCTGTCCGCAGTCTGTGATACAGTATTGATGCAGGACAGGTTCACAGAAGGCCGTCAGCAAAAACCTGCTTCCGCACAGGAAAGGAAACAGATCCCTTTGAATAAGTGGACACAATAAGGAAGAAAGAATGGACAACATGAAAAGAAGCAGCGGTATTCTGCTGCATATCACATCCCTGCCGTCTAAATTCGGCATCGGCAGCATGGGAGAGGAAGCTTTCCGTTTTATTGATTTTCTGAAAAAAGCAAAGCAGACCTGCTGGCAGATTCTGCCCCTCTGCCCGCCGGGCTTCGGCAACTCCCCCTATCAGGCCTTCTCTGCCTTTGCAGGCAATCCCTATCTGATCGATTTGGAGCTTCTGCAGGGAGACGGACTGCTTCTGCCGGAGGAGCTTTCGGAGGACGGCTGGGGCAAGCAGGCGGATGCGGTTGATTTTCCTCTTGTTTATGAAAAGAAGGACGCGCTGTTCGCCAAAGCCTTCACGCGGTTTCGGAATGCGATTCCGAAGGATTACAGTACGTTTCTGGAAGAAAACAACGCATGGCTGGGCGAGTATGCGCTCTTCATGGCAATTAAAAAGCACTTTGGCGGTGCCTGCTGGCTGAACTGGGAGCAGGAAATTCGTAACCATCGGCAGACTGCGCTCAAGCGGTATCGCGCACTTCTGAAAGACCAGATCGAATACCAGCAGTTTTTGCAGTATGAATTTGCAAAGCAGTGGCAGCAGCTTCGTGCTTACGCGGAAAAGAACGGTATCCGGATCATCGGTGACGTGCCGATCTATGTGCCGCTGGACTCGGCGGATGTATGGGCTGCGCCGGAGAACTTTCAGCTGAACCGCAGCCGCCGGCC
>JAEDIZ010000048.1 GCA_016296635.1 Oscillospiraceae bacterium | reverse complement strand
ATTGACCTGTCGGTAACCAATCCACGTATATCAGAGTGGCCAATGCCGGAGACTGTTTCCGAAGCTCTTTCAGTATGCCTTTCGACAATTGAAAATTTTCGCGGTGACCATGTTTCGAACATTTCGCATCTTGACAACGGTCATTTCATATCAGTTATATCAGTACTTAATATATATGTTGAAGAAAAGGACGGAACGGATGAAAGAACACAATTCAGTTTCTACCTTGATTCTCCGGACATGATGGAAGTCTACTGCTGGAAAGACGGCAGCACGTATACGCTTCTGCGGAGCTGATTCTTTAAACGTAATAAAAACGGGGGCATAGCAGAAGTTGCCCCCGAGCCAGCCTACTCTTGCCGGAATTGATTGAAGGAACGCCATGTCATCAAATTGATGGCATGGCGTTCCGTGTTTACAAGCATTCTGTACTGTACTAAAGAGTTCGCCTTTTCTCCAGTAAACTGAATTACGCAGCGATTGCATTTGCATTGACTCGGTCAATTGCTTTTCTGATACCCATCCACACTGGCAGATCGGCGAATACTTCAACAATGCTTCCCCTGTCCGTAAACGGAGATTCCTGAAGAACAGAAAGGTCTTTCATAAGGCCGTTATGGACGATATACTCGACAATCTGGTTAACGAAATAGATCTGTCGGCTGTCAAGCGATGTATCGTGCAGATACTCGGCAAAAGCTTCCTTTGCTGCTGCCATATCAAGTCCGACGATTTCTCGGACGAACTCTCCCAGCGGCTTCTGACCATATTCTGCTTCATAGTCCTGCTTTGTTCCGACCTCACTCCACAAAATATCTTCGAGAGCTTTTACATCCGTTGATGTCAGTGGAATGTTCCCCTTCAGCTTTGCAATGGCTTCATTGTCCAAATGCTGGCGGACATAGAACTCCGCTTTGGCCTTGTAGTTTTTCAAATCATCGTTGAGATTATCTTAAAGGTTCTCAGTATCTGCGTGGTCTCTACCCTCGGCTATAACCAGCAGATCCTTTATTCCAACTGGGAGGGCATACTGAAACAACTGCTTGACGGTGATATCAAGGATATCAGTTCCCTCGAGCATCACATCAAAAACAACCAGACCCTGACTGCACCCGGAAGATTCCGGATTCTGGTCTTCCGTGTCTGGATCGAATATGAAGGATATTTCGTCCTGCTTGTAAATAACACCGCAAAGGAATCAAAACCGCCGAAGCTTCTTGAAGATGCGGAATTCACCCAGTTTCTTTCCTCCAATAATATAAATGTCGGCTACTCCGAGCCTGCGACGGATCTTCTTAAGGCCCCGCTTCTTTTCTATGAGGCAAAAATCGCTGAAAACTTCTCCAACAGATGGATTGCCGACAGCACCATCTCGGGATATGAGGACTGCAGGCTCTATGATCTTCTCTACAACTCCAAATCGCCCACGGGATCTCTTTCCTTCTTTGTCACGAACCGGTTCCGCATGATCGAAAACCATGACCGTGCAAACGGCACACAGTACATGAACATCCTGACAAAGCGCATAGAGCACCGCTTCAATCTGACGGACGCCTCCGCCGAGCTTTATATTCACAAATCGACCTTAAGCTATCACGTCAAAAGGATGTCAGAACTTTTCAACATCGATTTCAACGACCCCCACCAGCTTCTCCACCTTGAGCTCTCCTTATTTATTCTGCAATCTTTCATCCATTAAGCCTCTTTTGCTTGACGGATGCACTTTTCGGGAGTAGAATTTCTACATTATTCTATGGAGGTACAGCATGAATACATTTAGCAAAAACCGCAGTCTGCGGCTGATACTGGGAACTCTCAGTCTTCTTTTTGCCGGAATTCTCTATGCATGGTCCATCTTAAAGTCTCCTCTTGCGGAGCAGTTCGGCTGGAGTGCTTCAGAGCTTGCGCTCAATTTCACCCTGACCATGTGTTTCTTTGCTGTCGGCGGCCTCATTTCCGGCCTTACGATCAGAAAAACAGGGCCCAAGCCCATCATCATTGCAGGCGGTTTGATCGCCGCCGCAGGTTTCATCATTACTTCCTTCAATAAAGGAAACCTTCTGCTTCTTTATCTTTCCTACGGTGTCCTTGCAGGCGCAGGAATCGGACTGGCTTATAACGGGATTCTTGCTTCCACCAATGCCTGGTTCCCCGACAAGAGAGGTTTCAGTTCCGGTGTCCTCATGATGGGATTCGGCGCGAGTTCCCTGGTCATCGGCGGTCTTGCGGGAAAAATGATCGCAGATCCCGCCATCGGCTGGGAGACCACTTTCCGCATTCTCGGAATTGCCATCGGTATCTTCGTTTGCATAAACGGAATCTTTGCCGCCTTCCCCGCTCCTGCCGAAAAAGAACAGAAGCCTGAGCAGAAGACCGACAACAAAGTCGACCTTCCCGGAAACGTAAAGACCGCAGACATGGTAAGAAGTTTCAATTACTGGAAGCTTTACCTCTACTTCATCACTTTCACATCCGTAGGAAATGTAGTCATAAGTGCCGCCAAGGACATGGCTCTTTCCACCGGCGCCACCGCGGCCCTTGCCACCTCTCTGGTTGGTGTTCTTTCCGTCTGCAACGGACTCGGAAGACTTTTGTGCGGTGCGCTGTTTGATAAAAAAGGCCGTCGCTTCACCCTTACCGTCGGTTCCATCGTGACCCTCTGCGCACCCCTTGTGATCCTTCTCGGAATCCTTACACAGATGCCGGCCTTCGCAGTCATCGGTCTGGTACTCAGCGGTATCTCCTACGGTTTCTCCCCCACGATCTCTTCTGCGATCATCGGAGATTTCTACGGGCAGAAGTATTTCGCTATGAACTTTGCGATCACCACCACGAACCTGATCCCCACTTCCTTCGTGGCCACCTTTGTCGGAATGATCGTTTCAAACACCGGTTCCTATACCGTCCCCTGCATTCTTCTTGCAGGCATCGGCGTAATTGCGCTTCTTCTTTCCTTCACTGTAAAGAAGCCCGCGCGTTAATCATCATGAAAGGCAGACCGTTCCGGTCTGCCTTTTTTGCAAGCCAAAGCAATGCGCACAGATAAATGGACTGATGTATGCATAGGCGCACTTTACGCCACTCATTTTTGCCGCACCGGTTCAAGCGCAGCACTCCCGCATTTCTCTGTTTTCAGCCATATCATATTGGTTCATCCGATCATTCCTTCTCCGGCACCTGCCACCAGATCAGCGCATTGTTGATGCAGGTTTCATCTTCAACCATTCCATCTACGCCGACACGGCTGTAATACTCCCGGAGAACCGGTTCGGACTGTTCCGGAGCAATATCAAAGATCTGAAAATAAATCTTATTTCGCTCCACAAGGTATTCCACCGGCAAGCTGCTTTTGCTGCTTCTGGAGAAGGTCTTGACATTCGGCTGTCTGTCCATGAGATACAGCATATCATAATACCAGCTTGCTTCGCTGTTCATACCGCCGCTCGGCGTAATTTTGAAAATTTCACGCATCAGCTTCTGTCTGTGCAGATCCACAGAGCCTTTTGCAACCGCAAGGATGCAGCAGGTGCCCTTCGTCATGCTTTCCATCCGGAGAAGCTCTTCGTAATCACAAATTGCAGGACACATGGAGCTGAAGGTAACATCATATTTCTGCTCCGGTGCAAAGTTTTCCCACATGGCATTTACGGTATGCAGATTGCTGATCCCGCGCTTTTCCGCTCTCCGCTTCAGCAGCGCTACCGAAGCCTGCTCCATTTCAAGAGCCGTCACTTCCGCGCAGGTATTGCACAGCGGAAGTGAAAATGCACCCGTTCCGGCGCCGATATCCAGAAGTGTTGTTTCTGCGCTGATGACTCCTTCTTCTTTCAGCGTCTCGACCACTTCACTTGTTCTCCAGTGGGCCTCCGGCGCATCGACATTCTCTTTTCCTGCGAGATACCCGTAAAACGAGAGCCATTTCGCATTTCTTGCGATGCGCTCCGCTTTCGTGCCGGGATGCCCGGCTGCCGCCCATGCAGCTTTACATTCTTCCAAAGTCATTTCCGTACCTCATTCCAAGCAGCAAGATAGCCATAGCTGATCCAGAATCCATCCCGCTTCACAACCGCTTCCAAAAGCGATTTTGCGATGTCATTTTTTCCGGCAGCCTCTGCAAACATGGCTGCCCCATACCCCATAATCGAATACTCCAAATCGGATTTTTCCTTTGATATCCGCTCCAATGCCTGCTCGAGCATTGTCTCTCCGGCGGCAAGTCCCATGGAAAAATGATAGGCCGTATGGTGCCCGACCTCCATATCCTGCCGGTAGTGCTTCAAAAGCGTGGGTTCCGTTCCTGCTTTCCACGCGGCTGCAGTATGCCAGAACATGGCGGCAACTCCCATTTCATCGTCAAATCCGGGAAAGGCCTTCTGTTCAGCATCCATAGCCTCAAGATACTGTCCCGCAAGATAGCGGGCAATTCCCATGCGGTAATAGATATCCGACTTTTCCATGCTGAGCGGCAGGCAGAATTTCAGATCGGAGATTGCCCTTTCCGGCTGCATCGTTGCAATATGTCTTGCTGCGCGCTGCCGGTAGGCTTCCGGATCCTCCGGATTCATCGCAATCGCTTCTGTATAGACCGCAATCGCATCCCTGTAGCGAAGCTGCCTGCAAAGCGCCTGCCCGAGTGCCATCCGTCCCGAATAGCCTTCTGCACGGCGCAGCGCTCTGACCTGCTCCGAATCCGGCAGGTCATGCGGTTTTCCTTCCAGCTCGTTTTCCGGCATGGAATGTACGCTCTCAAAAATACTTTCCATCTTCTTACTCCCGGATTGTATCCTTTCTGCCCTCAAAAAACAGGCTGATAAAATAAAAGGACAGACTCAGCAGCATAATGCACACGCCCGGTATCAGCAGATACGCATAGGCCTGCCGCAAAAATGCGCCGCGCTTATAGGCAAAGTTGATCATCGTACCCCATGTCGGGTGATACAGATCTCCGAAACCGAGGAAGCTCAAGGTTGACTCCATCATAATGCAGCTGTTCACGCCCAGTAAAAACCGGGAGAGCAGCACATCGCTGAGGTTCGGAATGATATGATAAAAAACCGTATGCGCCTTGGAATAGCCTTGTATCATGCAGTTTTCGATAAAGGGCAGTTCGTTGATGTGCATCACCTTTGCGCGGACATTTCTTGCGATGCCGACCCAACTGAAGACTGAAATCAGAACAATCAGATTCCACACAGAGCTTCCGAAGAAACCGGACAGCACGATCAGCGTCACGAGCCGCGGCAGCAGCATGAAAACATTGCTCAGTCCGTTTGCGGCCCCACCAAGCCATCCCTTTGAGGCAGCTGCGGTTCCGATTGCGGTGCCGAGAAAAAGCGTCATCAGGCTGCTGGCAACGCCGACAAACATGGTCTGCCCCGCGCCGTAAATCAGTTCTGTAAAAATATCGTAGCCCAGCGCATTGGTGCCGAGTAAATGTGCAGAAGAAGCCGGAAGCCACTTCTGAAACATTTCCTTCTGCCCGTACTGTGTAAACAGTCCCGGGAAGCAGGACATCAAAAGGAAAACTGTGAGGAGCGTACATCCGATAATCATCGGCAGTATCCGTTTCCGTCTCATTCCGCACCTCCCAGCCGCAGCTTCGGATCGATCAGAATGCAGACAACATCGCTGACAACAACAGCTATCACCATAATCAGCGTTGTCATGAACAAAATCCCCTGCATCAGCGGATAATCCAGAGAATAGACCGCCTCACTCAAAAGCTTTCCCATTCCCGGAATGGAGAAAATATTTTCAATGACCAGTGAGCCTCCGACGCAGACGCTGACGCTCATTCCCACCATCGTAATAAAGGGCTGCGCGATGTTCGGGAGAATGTACCGGTATTTGATCTTTCTCGGAGAAAGTCCCCGCTGTTTGGCATAAAGGACATATTTTTCATCTGCGATTTTTCTCGCAGTATTTCTCATCAGCAGAAAACGCGACGGAACCGTAGCCGCCGTCAGCGTCAGCACCGGCAAAAACAGATGATGAAGCCGATCCAGCAGATACGCAGCCGTTCCCGGCAAAACATCGCCGGAATTGAGTCCGGTGTACGGGAACCATTTGTTTTTGAAGCAGAACAGAATCATAAGTGCCAGACCGATCACAAAGGTCGGCACCGCGTTCAGAACGATCAGGAGGGAAGAGGAGATTTTCTCTCCCGGTCTGTCCTTTTTGAAGCCGCAGTCCAGTCCCCACGCCAGCCCGATCAGGGTGGAAAGCACCACCGCAGGCAGGGTAATCTGCAGCGTGAAGCCAAGCCGCTCGAAAACCAGCGCAGAAACAACCGCTTCCTTTTTATAGGAGTAGCCCAGCGTTCCGTCAACCAGCGTTTTCAGATACAGAAAAAACTGCACCAGCGGTGGCTCATTCAGATGGAGGGCGTTTTCATAGTATTCATACCGCGCAGAGGTCATTTCCTCCTCGGCAAAGCCGGTCAGATACGCAATCGGATTGCCCGGCAGAAGCCGCGGCAGCAAAAAGTTCAGCACAATCACGATCAGAAAGCATACCAACGCAGTCAGAATACTTTTCAGATATTTCTTCATTGATACACTCCCTTCTTTTACGCGCAAGGCCCCGGAGCGGCAGAATGCCGCTTCGGGGTGTTTTTTCAGTGTTTGTTACTTGCTTTCAATAGAAAACCAGTTGTTTACATTGTTCAGACCGAACGCACAGTCGATGGTAACATTCTCAAATGCTGCATTGTACGCATATGTGAGATTGTCCCAGTAGAGCGCAATCAGCGGCGTATGCTCGGCATAGAACTGCTGCATCACAGCGGCGGCAGCATAGTATTCTTCGATCGTCTTTGCAGCGGCAAGCGCATCGCGGGCCGCAACGAAGGCTTCGTCATAAACCCGACAGCCGCCCTGCACAGCATGGGAACCGTCAACATAAATGGAGGCAAGACCGTTGCCCATTCCCATGCCCGCAGAAGTATAGCCGTAGATTGCTGCTTCCATGGTAATGTTGTTCTCGGAGAACTTGTTGCTGGTCTTTGCATTATAGGAATCCTTGTCCACGCCGTCAAGCTCTACCTGAATACCGAACGCATCAAGCTGTGTCTTAATCAGCTCTGCGTAGCCGGCATGCGCTTCTTTATCTGCATTGTAGGTCAGCGTAAAGGCGGCAGCCTTTCCCTCCGCGTTCACGAAGAAGCCTTCTGCGTTCTTCTCGGTGTAACCGGCCTCTGCCATGAAATGCTCTGCCAGCTCCGCATCCTTGCAAAGCTGCTCGGTCTCGGCAAAGCCCACCGTGGTGCTGGGTACGAAACCGCGGTTAGGCGTCACGGAATATTCACTGCCGAAATATTCCTTGAACTGGTCATAGTTCAGCGCATAGGAAACTGCCGTGCGGAGCGCCTCATCGGCAAAGAAGCCGTTGGCATTGTTGAACGCAAGTACCGCCGGTACATTCACGGCAGGAACATTTTCAAGCGTAACAGTCTCGCCGAGAAGCTCTGCATAGCCGGACGGAACGCCCGCAGAATAGTTCCATGTCATATCAATATCGCCGTTCTGCAGCGCCATATACATGGTATCTTCATTGCCGAAAATCTGATATACGATTCTTTCAGCATTCGGCTGCTCCGGATAAACCGGGTTTGCAACGAAGGAAATGGTGCCGGCTTCCTTGCTGAAGGACTCGAACTTGTATGGGCCGCAGCCGATGCGTGCTTCTTCTTCGGAAACGGCATCCTTGCCTTCATAAATGTGCTTCGGCATGACGCGGAAGGATGTCATATTGCCAAGCTCACGAACATTCGGGGCGGCAAGCGTCAGAGAAATGCTCCGATTGTCCTCGTTCAGCTCAAATTCTGCATACTTCGCATCCGTGGTCTTGCCGTCGGAGTCGGTCTGCGGTTCAAAAATGGCGCTGCCGTTTTCCTGCTCATACTGCAAAGTAAACAGAATATCCTCTGCAGTAACGGGCTCTCCGTCATCCCATGTCATGCCCGGCTGCACCGTGAAAGTCCATGTGACGGCGTCCTGCGTTTCGAAGTCTGCCAGCAGCGGATGATAGCTGCCGTTCACATCCTGCCAGACCAGAGGCAGCTCGGAAACGCCGCTGGCAAGCATATCATAGTTGTACTCGCCTCTGGCAGCCGTTTCGATCACACCGGTGGTACCGATTGTAATTTTCTCAATCGGATAAGCGGGTGCAGATTCTTCGACCGGAGTCTGTTCTTCCTTCGGCTGTTCTGTCTCTGCAGTTTCCTGCGCGGCAGGTTCTTCCGTCTTGACCGGTGCGGTTTTTGCGCAGCCTGCCATCACTGCCAGAAACACTGTGACGGCAAGAAGTATTGCAATCGTCCTTTTCATATTGTTTTCTCCTCCAGTTTTTTATTATCAAATACATATATTCGATTGCAGAGAAATGAAACAAGCTCCTCATCATGGCTGATCAGCATGACGGAACTGTTGTTTTTCTGCATGGCTTTTTTCACCATTGCAAGGACATTCGCCTGCGTAGACACATCCAGCATGGAAGTTGCCTCATCCAGAATCAGCAGTCTCGGTTCAAACAGCAGGCAGCGCGCAATCGCGATGCGCTGCGCTTCTCCGCCGGAGATCTGATACGGCAGATGGTTCAGAATGCTGCGCTCAAGTCCGACCTCATGCAAAATAGCGTCGATCTTATGATCTGCGCTCTTCCGGTCAGCAGCAAAGCGGTGGTAGCGGATCAGCTCATAAAAACCGTCGCACAGTTTCTGATTCGGATCCAGCGAGGAATACGGCTGCTGATAGACCATCTGAATCCGCAGGCCGCGTTTGCGGTCATAAGCAGTATCCGGAGAACAAAGCAGCTCGCCGTCCAAATAGACCCGGCCGGACTGCGGCGGATATACGCCGCAGAGGATCTTCGCCAGCGTAGATTTTCCGATTCCGCTTTTTCCGTAGATTCCGACAATTTCGCCATCGGGAATCTCAAACGACGCCTCATCAAGAACAGCCGCGGTGCCAAAGCTCTTTTTCAGTTTTTCCGCCCGGATCATCTGCCGCTGCACCACCATTCTGTTTTGTTGTCTGTATTGTGCCGCATCTCACCAAGGCAGGCCGCACAGGCATCCGGACACCGGGTATAGAATGTGCAATCGCCTTCCCGGCCTCGGAGTACCGGTGTCTGCTCCATTCCGTTTTTTACCAGCGCACGCAAAAGCGCTTTGGTGTACGGGTGACGCGGCTGCGCAGGAACATCGCAGGCAGCACCAAGCTCCATGGCTTTTCCGCCGAGAAGCACCAGCACCCGGTCGCAAAGAGCCGCGATTCCGATGTCATGCGTAATAATCAGCTTCCCCGCCTTCGGAAAGACCTCATCAAGCATGCGCATAAAGTGTGCGCGTCCCGATTCATCGAGGCCGTTGGTCGGCTCATCGGCAATGATCAGCCTTGCATCCGAGCAGGCGGAAAGGGCAATGATGACTCGCTGCGCCATTCCGCCGGAGATCTGAAACGGACACTTGTCAATGACCGCTTCCGGCTGTGCAAAGCCTGCAAGCCGCAGCTTTTCCAGCGCCGTCTGTTCCATTGTCTTTCTCTTGATGCCCATCTTTTTCAGGCTGTCATACAGATGTGTCCGTATACTCGCGGCAGGATTCAGAAACTCAAGTCCGTTCTGCGGAATATATACGATCCGGTTTCCCAGAATGCCGCGCATCTTTTTCTCTTCCGGCAGCGGTTCGCCGTCAAAAAGGATTTTTCCGTCCGCCATATGCACATTGCCGGGAAGGAGCTTCATGATAGAAAGCGCCGTCATTGTCTTTCCGGCACCGGTTTCCCCAACCAGCGCAAGTGTTTCTTCTTCATGAATCGAGAACTGAACATTTCGCAGCAGCGTGCGTTCGCCCTGCTCCAGCTTTGCGGTAATTTTTCCGCTTTCATATTCCAGAACCGTTTTTGTCACAGAAAAATCACCTCTCTTTTCTGCAGCTATCATACAGGATCGCATAGAATTACGGAAGCTCCCCGGGGGGATAGAATTTTCATTAATCTTCTAATCAATATAAAAAAGTGCCGCTTCTTTGGAAGAAGCGGCATCGTTTCGAATATCAGAATTGGAACAGTATGTTTTTCAGCAGACGGCCATCGGTTTGATCATTTCATTTATTCGCTTTCAGCGTTTCCAGCGCAGCATGTGCCAGAAGCTTCGCAGTATTCAGAACCGTTGCATCGCTTGCGTGGAAGTACGGACTGTGCAGCGCAGCCTTCATATCCGGTGTGGCGCAGCCGGAAAAATAGAACCACGAGGGCGTGATCGAGCCATAGTAGCTGAAATCCTCCGAACCCAGCCACATTTCCTCCGCTCTGACATTTTCCTTTCCGACCGCTTTTTCCGCGGCGGACGCCGCGATATCCATCAGCGCCGGATCATTTCTGACCGCAGGTATCTGCAGGAGATAGGAAACCTCTGCGCTGCAATCGTAGACTGCAGCCGTATCCTGTGCGATTTTCTCCACCCACTTTTTGATCGTATCACGCATCTGTTCATCCGCAAACCGGATTGAGCCCTTGATCTCCATACTGTCTGGAATGACATTGACTGCCGTTCCCGCCTGCACGGTGCATACGGAAACAATGATCGGCGAGGTCGCAATCATGCGTCTGGAGGAAATCGTCTGTAATGCCGTGATGATCGCCGCGCCGGCAACGATCGGATCATGCGCCAGATGCGGCATGGCAGCGTGTGCGCCTTTCCCCTGCACACGGATGCAGAAGTTCGTCATTGCGCACATGGTATAGCCTTCACGGATAGCAACCGTTCCCTCCGGCATGCATGGATAGACATGGGCGCCAAACATGGCACTGGGACGATAGGACTGCAGAATGCCGGTATCTATGACCTTTTTCGCGCCCTCGCATGGCTCCTCGGCCGGCTGAAACACCAAAAGCACATTTCCGTCATAGCATTCCTTCATCTGCTGCAGCACATATGCCGCGCCGAGAAGTCCCGCCATATGCGCATCATGACCGCAGGCATGCATCATGCCTGGGCGTTTGGAGCACACTCCGCCCAGCGGTACCTCCGTCACCGGCAGCGCATCAATGTCCGCCCGGAGTGCAGCCGTTTTTCCGCCCGCTCTGCCGCGAATGATGGCAATCAGCCCCGTTTCCAGTCCGGACGGGAGAATCTCAATTCCCATCTGTTCCAGCGTCCGGCGCAGGATCTTCGTTGTTTCATATTCCTGCATCCCGATCTCCGGCGTTTCATGCAGCTCATTTCTGAGTGCACACAACTGCGGTGCAAACCGTTCCAGTAATGTAGAAACCATATTCTCTCTGCTCTGCATACGCTTCTCCGTTTCTGCGCGGCATTCTGTTTTCGCCGCGCAATGCACTTTCTGTCATCATTATACTGCCGCGCGTCCCGGATGCAAGTGCCTTCCGGTGGAAAAAACTGTATCGTAGCGCAAAACAATATGCTATAATGAAAAAAATGTGTGTCGTCTGTTTTCAGAATGCAGCCCGAAAGGCGAAAAGTTGTGAGCAACAAAGCAAACAGCAAGCCGATCTACGAACAGAAATGCCCGCAATGCGGTGCCCCGCTGGTCTTTGACCCGCAGCTTGGAAAAATGAAATGCGAATGGTGCGGCTGCGTGACCGAGGTCGAGCAGGTAGCCAAGACCGAGCCGCAGATTGAATCAAAAGAACGCGACTTTGTTCTGGAAACCATGGAGCCGCTGCCCATCTATAACTGCGTGTCCTGCGGTGCGCAGGTCATTGCTCCGGCGGAAAGCGGCGCGCTGACCTGCCCCTACTGCAAAAATCACATCGT
This sequence comes from Oscillospiraceae bacterium, assembly GCA_016296635.1. Classification (GTDB taxonomy): domain Bacteria; phylum Bacillota; class Clostridia; order Oscillospirales; family Oscillospiraceae; genus CAG-170. Next base: position 4,378 of record JAEDIZ010000048.1, on the reverse strand, counting down.
TCTGACGGAACAGTTTTCCGGCAAGATCAAGCCTGACGGCATTATTCCGTTCAAGATTCCTCCGAAGAAGCTGCAGTCCTCCGTGCGCGAGTATTACAAAAACAAAAAGCTGCTGCCGAAAACCTTTTTCTCAAAAAGCCGTCTCGGGCCCGTCACCGGCATTTATGTCCCGTTCTGGCTTTTTGACTGCGATGTTTCCGGCTCTGCCAGTTATAACGCCAGCAAACCGGGAAAATCCTATACGGTCGGCGACTATTACTGCATGGACACCGATCACTACCAGCTCGACCGCACCGTCAGTATGCAGTTTGCAAATCTCGCGGTGGACGCCAGCAAGAGAATCGCCGACGATCTGATGGATACCGTGCAGCCCTACGATTTTTCTGAGCTGAAGCCTTTTGATGTGCAGTATCTTGCAGGCTTCGTTGCAGATCGTTTTGATGAGAGCGCCAGGGAAAGTCAAAAGCGAAACGACGCGCGGGTACTTCGCACCGGCGCAGATGTGGTCAGTTCTCTGACCACCAAGGGGTACTACCGCGTCAGCAACTGTGACAATTCCATGAAGGCTTCCGTCACACGTGCCCGCTATGTGCTGCTGCCCGTGTATCTGCTGCACGTGGAATTTGAAAAAAAGCAATACGAATTTGCCGTGAACGGTCAGACCGGCAGAGTCGTCGGCAAGCTTCCCGACACAAAACTCGGCGAAAGAATCTGGTACTGGAAGTTCTTTGCAGCAGGCTTTGCCGCTGCAGCCGCCGCGATTGCGGCGCTGGTGATCCTGTAAGGAGGAGGGGCGGATGAAATGAAAAAGAATCTGAGAACCCTTTCCTGCCTTCTGATCTGCATCCTGCTGTTTTTTGTCGGCACCGCAACGGTTCTCGCTGAGGAGCCGGAACTCTGGAACCAAAAGGTCTATCACATTTCAGATGTCTGCGATGTCATCCCGGAAGACATTCGCAAGGCTGAAAACGCTGAAAACAATCAGAATATTGTATCGACAGAATTCGATTTTGCCGTTATGATCTCCGGCAAAGACAGCATCAAGGAACACGAATACACCGAGTATCTGGACAAAATCTATGAGATCAATGACATGGGCTACGGTGAAAACCGGGATGGCATTATAATGGGCCTTGACCCGGACTCCCAGCGTTTGGCCATCCGCCTGTTTGGCTGCGGAGCAGATATTTTCTCCCGTGCCGACATTGACGAGCTGGTTGAACAGGTACAGAGCGGCTATCAGGCAGACGGCTATCTCGGTGCCGTCCGCGCCTACCGGCTGACTGCCTTTGAAAAGGTGCAGGCCTACCGGGCCAATCCCGTTCCCGTCGTGGAGAAAGTGCCTTTTGTCATGTTGCCCGTTTCCTTGGATGCCTTCGAGCGTGCGACCGCACCGATCATCAACGACGTGCAGATGCCCACGTGGTATGCTTCCGATCCGGAAGCCTTCGTGGATTTCCACAATGATTAGAGCGTTCCGCGTCTGATCGACAACGCGGATATTCTGACAGACAAAGAAGAAGCCGCGATCACCGCCCGTCTGGCGCAGCTGCGTGCAGCGTGCAATCAGGATATCGTCATCATGACCGACAACACCTCCTACGGTTTGGATAACGAGCTGTATGAGATGGACTTTTATGTCTACAACGGTTATGGCATCGGCGATGAATTTGACGGCCTGATGCTCTTTATCAATATGGATCCCGATAACCGGGAAATGGTCTCCACGGCTTTCGGCAAAACAAGAACGCCCTTCACACAGAGCAATTCCAGCCAGCTCGATGATATTCTGTACGATCATCTGGTGGCACAGGAATACGAAGGCGCATTTTTGGACTGGATGGACGGTGTGGAAAACCTGCTCACCTTCGGTCACGTCCGCTTCCCTTCCTGGTATGCAGACAACGTGAAAGGAACACTTCCGGAAGATGTGTCGCAGAAAAAACTGGTCAATGATCTGGGCAGAATCTCCAAAGAGGATCTGCAGGATCTGGAGCAGCAGATCGATGATCTCAGGACCCGCTACAATACCGATGTGGTCGTTTATATCACAAACATCGCATACAACCTGACCGAAGAAAGCGACGACAAACTCACAGATGTCATGCGTGTCGACAGTTATCTGGACACTTTCTATCAGGTGCATGGCTACGGCGTCGGTGAAAACAAGAGCGGGATTCTGCTGGGCATTCTGAGCAGTGAGTCTTCCACGTATGCCACCCGCGTCCGCACTTACGGCGATATGGAAGGAAGGTTCTCCAAGAAGGAAATCAAGCGTCTGACCGCCGCCGCTCTGCTGAACCTTTCGGACGGCAATTACTACTCCAATGTTAACCGCTATCTGCGTTTCCTTAAGCCGGCACTCAAAAACGGATATGTGCCGCATAACTGGCTGACCCGGATTTTCTGGGCAGTTCTGTGCACAGCCTGCGGTGCATTTGCCGGAAGCAAGGCGCTTTCCTTGGAAAAAAAGCACGAGGGTCTGATTACCGTAAAGGTTTCTGACCGGGCAGATGATCTGCTGGTTCCCGGCAGTCTGCAGCTGCTGGCCTCGGACGATATCTTCCTACATACCACAACGGAGCGCATCCGAAGGCCAAAGGAAACAAGCAGCAGCTCCGGCTCTTACAGAAGCTCCGGCTCCTCTCGCCCCTCCAGCCACTATTCCAGCAGCTCTCATTCCAGCTCCGGCCGTTCCGGCTCCACATCCAGAAGAAGCTTCTGATTGTACTATATCATTTTTCCGGCACATCTGTACCCAAGGAGGTAAAACATGGCAATCGTAACGATCATCGGCGCAGGCATGATGGGCTCCGCCCTTGCATTCCCTGCCCGCGAAAACGGAAATGAGGTGCGCCTTGTCGGCACGCATCTTGACCGCAGCATCATTGACAACTGCATCCGTACCAACCGCCACCCGAAATTTGAGCGCGATTTCCCTGCAGGTCTCAAATACTATCAGATCGAACAGGTTGAAACCGCCATCGAAGGCGCTGATCTCGTCATCGGCGGCATCAGCAGCTTCGGTGTAGACTGGTTCGGTGAAACCGTTCTCCCCCTCATCCCCTCCGATATTCCCGTTCTGACCGTTACCAAGGGCCTCATCGACACCGGTGACGGCAGGCTGACGACTTATCCCGCCTACTGGGAAGCCATGCTTGCAAAGTCCGGCAAGACGCTCAGTCTGAATGCCATCGGCGGCCCCTGCACAAGCTACGAGCTGGTCGCCCACGATCAGACCGAGGTCGCCTTCTGCGGCAAAGATCTTCAGACGCTGCGCCGACTGCGTGAGATCATGGAAACAGACTATTACCACATCAGTCTTTCCACGGACATTGTCGGCATTGAAAGCGCCGTTGCGCTCAAAAACGGCTACGCCCTCGGCGTTGCGCTGACCATCGGTCTCAATCAGAAGCAGTTTGGCATCGACAGCGTTCTGCATTACAATTCGCAGGCCGCCATCTTCGGCCAGAGCGTGCGCGAAATGAGCCGCCTGCTGGCTTTTCAGGGGGCTCTCACCCCGGAAAACCAGGCCGTCGGCTTCGGCGATCTCTATGTCACGGTCTACGGCGGACGCACGCGTCTCATTGGCATTCTGCTGGGCCGCGGGCTGGATATTGACGAAGCACGGCAGGAGCTTTCCGGCGTGACGCTGGAATCGCTGGTAGTGGCAGGCAGAGTTGCCAACGCCGTGCGCATCAACATTAAAAAGGGTATTCTGCGTGCGGAGGACTTCCCGCTGCTTCTGCACATCGATGAGATCGTCAATCAGAAAAAGGATGTCTGTATTCCTTGGGATCAGTTCCGGTTTGAAGCATAAAAAGCATTTTTCCGCAATTTCCAAATTGCAACCGCAAAGTTGCGTGATAATTGGTGGTGCAACTGGCCTTTTCTGACTATACTGGCAGCAGAAAGGAGTGTGAGCATATGCATACAAATATACACTACACGCTTATAGGCGGAATCATAGGACTGGCGTTCATCGGCGTCTTTATTTACCTGCTGATCCTGCTGATAAAAGCCCTGCGTAAGTATATCCGTTCAGAGCCAATACGGAAGGAAAAAGCGGCATCAGCAAAAAAACTTGGTGAAGTCATTAGGCAGCATCGTACCGAATGCAAAATGACACAGGAATTTGTGGCGGAAGCATTGGGCGTGAGCAGGCAGGCCGTGTCCAAATGGGAACAAGGCGCCTCCGACCCCAGCACAACCAATGATTGCACTTGCAAAGCTTTTCGAGGTCCCTGCCGAAGAACTTCTGAAAGAAACAAGACAAACTTAAAGAATCTAAAAAAGTCAAAGCAGTCAAGAGGATTTCATCTTTGAACAGCCCCAGATTGTACGGACAGCACAAAAAAGCCTCTAAGTAGGAAATATT
>JAEDIZ010000179.1 GCA_016296635.1 Oscillospiraceae bacterium | reverse complement strand
TCAATCTGTTTGCAACCGGCGGAGCACCGCTGTTTGCTATTGCAAGAGGTGCGGATGATCGGGAACGCGCAGCAAGACTGCAATCGCAGGTTCTGTTTTTGCTGATTTCTGTCGGCATCCTGCTCACTGCGGTGGAATTCTTTTTTCTGAAACAGATACTGTATCTGTTCGGTGCGGGACCGGAGTCCTATCCTTACGCAAGAGCGTATGCGGAGATCTATATCTTCGGCACGGCTTTCTCCATGATTGCAACGGGCATGAACAGCTTTATCAATGCGCAGGGATATCCTATGATCGGTATGATGACGATCACGCTGGGAGCGGCATTGAATCTGGTTTTGGACCCTTTGTTCATATTTGTGCTGGACATGGGCATCCGCGGTGCAGCGGTAGCGACTGTCATCAGTCAGATTGCTTCTGCTGCGTGGGTGATTCTGTTTTTGCTGGGGAGAAAGAATCTGTATCAGCTGAAGCGCAGTTATTTTAAGCCCGACTTTTCGTTGATCCGGGAAATCCTGCCGCTCGGCTTTGCAGGTTTTATCATGCAGGGAACGAACAGCCTGAATCAGGCAGTCTGCAACAACATGCTTGGAATCTACGGCGGCGATCTGTATGTCGGTGTCATGACGGTCATCGACTCAGTGCGTGAGATCGTTCAGCTGCCGAACTCCAGTATTTCCAGCGGCGCTCAGCCGGTGATCGGCTATAATTACGGCGCGAAGAAATACAGCAGAGTGCGTGCCGGAATCCGGTTTATGACGCTTGCAATTCTGACATATACTGCAGCGGCATGGATCGCGGTGCTGACACTGCCGAAGTTCTTTATGGGATTGTTTACGGACAGCAGCGAAATGATTGATATGGGCGTGAGTGCCATGCGGATCTACTTTATCGGTTTTGTTTTCATGACCTTCCAAAGCTCCGGGCAGGCTACATTTACCGGACTGAAATGTCCGAAATGGGCAATCTTTTTCTCCCTATTCAGAAAGGTCGTGATCGTTGTTCCTCTGACGATCCTGCTTCCGCGGCTGGGACTTGGCGTGAACGGCGTCTTTTTAGCGGAGCCAATATCCAATCTCGTTGGCGGTCTTGCCTGCTATATCACGATGTGGTTCACGCTTTACAGAAAGCTTCCGAAAACCGATGGCTGACAAGACAGTATGTCTGATAGCAATTTGCAAAGAGGTGAGTGCCAATGCATACGATCAAGGTAACAGCCATGAGGCGCGCCTGCTATCCGGAACTGTCTGCAGTCTATGAAAATCCTTTGGATGCGGCCTGTAATATTCAAATCGGGCAAGTCTTTTATTCAAAAAACGCGAAAAAACCGGATGGACTTTGCGACAGCGCATGGCAGACGATGCAGCCCTTTGTTCTGGAACTGGCGCAGGGCGGCGGAAATTTCTTCGATGGCTGGATGAAGGACCCGAGGACTGCTATGGTTTCCTGCAATGACGGCTTTCGTCCGGTGAGCTTTTTCCTGCAGGTCTGTAAGCGGGAAGATGAATCTTCTACTGAAGATAACTGACAGATCTGTACCCGCTTTTCCTATACGGAACAGCGGGTATTTCTGTGCCCGGATGCAGACGGCGTGCTTGACAAGACCATGCTGAACTCTTATATTTAATAGTATATATAAAAAATAGGGCGGAAAACGGAACATTTGTGAGCCCAAACGGATGTGAGTTTCCGCATTGGTAGCATTCTATGACAGAACAGTTTATTTCAAGCCGGCAGAATCCGCTGCTGGTACATACAAAAAAGCTTTTGACCTCCCGCGCATATCGGATGCAATGCGGAGAATTTGCCGCCGACGGCACGAAGCTGTTGGAAGAAGCGGTCAAGTGGGAAGCGGGACTGCATACCGTCATTGCACAGGAAAATGTTGAGTTATGTAAACTTCCGGAATTTGTGCGGCTGGTTCGTGTTCCGGCAGATGTGATGAAGAGCGTTTCGCAGATGGACGCACCGCAGGGAGCGATTTTCCTTTGCAAAATTCCGCAGGAAGTATCGCCGGAGGTTTTGCCCGGCTCTATTCTGCTGGATCAGGTGCAGGATCCCGGAAATGTCGGAACGATCCTTCGTACGGCGGATGCGTTGGATGTGCCGGTTGTTTTGCTGGACGGATGTGCGGATGCCTACAATCCCAAGACCGTTCGTGCATCCATGGGTGCAGTTTTTCGCTCACGGGTGCAGATGATGAAAAAAGAAGATGCGGTTCGCTGCTGCCGGGAAAAGAATATACCGCTGCTGGCTGCGGCGCTCAGCGAGAAAGCGAAGGATCTGCGGCAGGCAGAGCTTTCAAGGGCGGCGGTAATCATCGGCAGCGAGGGGCAGGGCATCTGCCGGGAGCTGCTGTTTGCATCCGACGGGCAGATCATAATTCCGATGACTGCTCGATGTGAATCGCTGAATGCAGCGATTGCCGCCACGATCGTGATGTGGCAGATGAAACGGTAAAGAAAAAGAGGGAGCGACATGCTCAAGTACTGGTTATGGCTGACAACCAGACCGGGTCTGGGAAATAAGGATGCGATGGCGGTGCTGAAGTATTTCGGGTCGCCGGAGCAGGCCTTCCTTGCAGAGGATTATCGCGGCGTCTCCGATTTGAAAGATCCGAAGCCTCTTTTGGATAAAAGTCTGGCAGAGCCGGAACGGATCCTCAGCGAGTGCTACAGAAAGAATATCCACATCCTGACATATCAGGATGCTGCTTATCCCGAACGGTTGAGAAACATCGATGATCCTCCGCTGTTGCTTTATTATCAGGGTACCTTTCCGGCGGTCGATACGGAGCCGGTCATTGCTATGGTCGGCACAAGACATGCTTCCGCCTACGGCTTGCTGCAGGCAAAACAGTTGGGCTATCAGCTTGGCAGACTCGGCGCGATCGTAGTTTCCGGCGGTGCCGAGGGTATAGATACGCTGAGTCTGACGGGAGCGCTTTCCGCCGGAAGACCGGTCATTGCGGTGCTGGGCTGCGGCGTAGATGTGGTTTATCCGAAAGAAAACAGAGGCCTTTTTGAGGATATCCGGTATCATGGCTGCCTGATGGGTGAGTATCCGCCGGGAACACCTGCCTTATCCTATCATTTTCCGGTCAGAAACCGGATCATCAGCGGTCTTGCACAGGGGGTACTGGTCGTGGAGGCGCCGAAGAAGAGCGGCGCGCTGATTACGGCAAACCGGGCGTTAGAGCAGGGACGCGATGTATTTACCTTGCCTGCCAATGTCGGGACGAGCACCTGCCAGGGAAACCTGCAGCTT
>JAEDIZ010000047.1 GCA_016296635.1 Oscillospiraceae bacterium | reverse complement strand
AATTCCTGCTTCCTGTTCGGCCTGGCCAGCAAAAACCGAGGAATATGCGCGTGAAGCGTCCGGCCAGTTTTCAGTACCGGATGATTTGAGGTTGTTTCATATTCGTTTTTCGCGGAGGAAACTCCGCGCTTTTGTCGTGCCCTCTTTCCTGTTGTATGTGTTTACGAAACCGCCTCCGAGATTTTCTCCCGGAGGCGGCTACATTGGGGAGCTTATCTTAATGAGATTAAACATATCTGGGGGAGTTAAGACAGTTATACAGATAGGCAAATTCTACAAGACGGGCAGAAGTTGATTGGGAGCCGTCGTTGGAATAGTTGCCGAAGCCCTGTTCAGAGAAGTTGCTCAGAAACAGGTTATAGCCATACCGCTCATCCTGCGACAAGCTGGATGCAAGATTTGCGTTCTCCATCGCCGCGTTTATCTCGCTCCATGACGCGTATCTGGCAGTAAACGCGTAGGTACCTTCGCCAACGCTCCAATCAGCGCCTTCAGCTGGTGGGGTCAGGTCATTGGTTACACAGATAATGGCTTCCTCATCAAAGGAGAGGGAGAGTGCTCCGGAATTACCCCAGCTGTCAATAAAATCGATGGACAGTGTACTGTCATGAATCTCGCAAATATTGACGATCGGGTTTTTCTCCGTAGAGTTGCAGGGTACTGTTGGATAATAAACATTCAGCCACGCAGGATCCTCCGGCCTGTTAAAGAAATCTTTTTGGTACACCAGTAAGACTCACAGCTTACACGTAGATTCACGGACAATGAGTTCAACAGGAACCTTTTTCTGAATCTTCTTTGTGGGGTCGTTTAAAAGCTCCATCACAGTCTTTCCCAGACAAGTGCCGATCCGGCTGCCCGGATAGGGAATCGTCGTCAGCTCAATGCTTCCGCTGTTGAGCTCCGTGTCGTCAAAACTAACGATTGAAATGTCCTCCGGGCAACGCAGGTGCATGTCCTCCAACACGCGCAGGACATGCTGGGCAATAATGTCATTGTACACGACCAGCGCTGTGCATTCGTGTAAAATCCGGAGCAGTACAGGATCCGGCGTACTCGTATCTGTCTCCTCCAAATGATCGATGCGCATGGAGGAATACCAGTCGATCAAATTGGTCTGGACGGGAATTTTATACTCACAAAGTGCCTGGATCATTCCTTGGCAACGATCGCTTCCCCGTGTGTCGTCCGCCTGGAAAATGCCACCGATCATCCGGTGACCCAGGCCCAGCAGGTGTTTTGTCGCCAGATATCCCCCCTGCACATCGTCCGCCACAACAAATGAGGCTGTTTCGTTGACGTGTCGGGCACTGTACATGATAAGAGGCTTGCTGCGATCCTCAAACATCCGGTAAACGTCTTCATTTGCGTTTGCCATCCCGCAGTGTGTCGGATCGAGAATCACAGCGTCCACATTTTTTTCCAGGAAATTCAGCAGGCAATTTCTCTCCGCTTCAAATGTATTCTTGGTTTGCCCCAGCATAAGGCTGTAGCCAGCCTGCTCCGTGAAGCGGTTGACTTCCTGGAGAATTTGCGGATAGAGATTGTACGATTTGAAGCTGATCGTGCTGAAGCCAATGATATGCTGCCGGTTTAGCACGGCAGTTCCATCCTTTACAAACGTCCCTTTTCCCTGAGCAGCAAACAAAATGCCCTGCTCTGTCAACGCTGCGATCGCGTTTCTCACCGTCTGCCTACTGACACCGTAGGTCTCCATAAGTTCCTTTTCACTTGGGAGTTTGGCACCGCTGAATAATCTTCCCTGCGAAATCTGTTCTTTAATTCCTTCTTCAACTTTTTTATACAAATATGCCATCTTTTATCCTTGCATTCGTGTATATCTGGTCATGAGATATCGGAAAAATTAACTTTCGTTTTACTATAACACATCTCAGAATCATCGTCAACCAATTTTTAATACAACTTTGCCAAAAACAATCAAACTTGTATTTGAACATGTTCTTAAAAGCTGCGGTCACCAGACGCAACCGCAGCTTTTCTCATTTATCGCAGCGCTTCCGCGCATCGGATGACCACCTTAGGTGGCTTCTTGGTCGCGAACGCAGCAAATGCCTGCTCGCACGCATCCAGAGGAAATTCTGCGCCGATGACCGTCTTTAAATCCAGTCTTGTAGCAAAATTAACGGCACGGGGATAGATTTGCGTATGTGTGTAAACGGTCTGAATTCTGGCTTCCTTGCTGTATAGCTTAAAGAGATTCAGTGGCAGCTCGTAATCTTCCGGGTAGACGGCAAAATACGTAATTGTTCCGCATTTTCCGACGATATCCAAACACGGAGGCGCCGCGTTGCGGGAGCCTGACGCCTCGATCACCACGTCAAAGCCCAGTCCGTCGGTAATGCGCATGCTTTCCTCGCAGATATTGTCCGTTGTGGGATTGATGATATGCTCCGCGCCCAGCTTACGGGCCAGTGCATGCTTCTCCTCCACGGGCTCGATCACTGTGACCCGTGAGGCTCCCCGCATACAGATTGCCTGTAGCATAAGAAGTCCAATGCCGCCGCTGCCAGACAAGCAAACCGTCTGCCCCTGCTGGATCTGCGTCAGGTCCATTCCCCGCATGACGCAAGAGAGTGGTTCGACTAGGCAGGCCTCCCGTAGCCCAAGCTTCTCAGGGATTTTATACAAGTTCTTCATATTGTACACCTTGTACTCTGCCATCCCACCAAAGGCCAAGTCGCTGTAGGAAGTACAGTACTGTGGATTTCCCTTCTGGCACTGTTCACAGTAGCCGCAGTTCCGGATGGGGCTTCCCACCACGCGGTCCCCGATCTTCAGACCGCTCTTCTCCGTGTCTGGCCCCATTTCCACAACGATGCCGCTCACCTCATGTCCCAGAACCATGCCCGGATACGGGTTAAACATTCCGTGATTCACTATATGCGTGTCTGTCGCACATATGGCACAATATGCCACTTGAATGCGGACCTCATTTCGTTTCAAAGGTTCCATGGGAATATCACAGCGCAGCCCCACTTTTCCCGGGGCCTCATATACACAAGCTTTCATACGTCTCCTCCGTTCTCTTCCCCCATATCATAGGTCACCAGGGTCTTCAGTACATCCTTCGGATTGTTTGCCGTATACGCAATTGCTTCATCCGTGTTTTCAAAGGCAAATCTATGCGACACGATTCGCTCCGCATTCACACGGCCGCTGTTTAGCAATTCAATTGCCGCAGGGAAGTCATTGGCGTAGTTATAGGAAGCGACGTAATTCAATTCCTTTGCCAGTAAAAGTGAGGTATCAATCTCGGCAGTATCCTTTTTGAGCCATCCGACCTGCACAATTGTGCCGCCCGGCGCCGCAGTCCTGAAGGCTTGCGCCACTGTCACAGGGGAGCCTGCCGTCTCAAAAACAACATCCGCAGCATTCTCCCAGGGTGTCTCTTCTATACTATTGATCACAACGTCTGCACAGCATGCCCGGGCAACTTGCAGTCGATCCGGATTAATGTCAATGCAAATGACCTTTCCGCACCCCAGCGCTTTCGCCGTCATTCCAACAAGAAGCCCAATCGGCCCAATTCCAAAAATGGCGATGGTCTTGCCGACGACGGAACCTGCACGCTTCAGGATATGCACTGCCACCGCCAACGGCTCAACAAGTGCGCCCTTTTCAAAGCTCATCTCGTCTGGCATGCAGTGAAGCATGTCTGCGCGGATGGGGAAATAGCGTCTGAACGTCCCGTCAGCGGTAGGCCCGGACATGAAAACGTAGCTTTCGCAGAGATTATACCGGCCTTCCACACAGTTTCTGCATACCCGGCAGGGAATACCAGGCTCCACAATCACACGCTGACCGACCCGGAAACGCGTTACCTTCGCCCCCACTGCGTGGATGATGCCGGACGACTCATGTCCCGGAATATAGGGCTTTGTCAGTGCAAAAGCGCCGACTTTTCCCTCCAAATAAAAGTGTATATCTGAGCCGCAGATTCCTGTGACCATGGTTTTGACAACGACTTCATCTTCCTTTGGTACAGGAATCTCGCCGGCTTCAAAATAACTCGTGTGCTCCGGTGTTACAAAAAAACTCAAGTTCTCCTTCATTCCGACCTCCTTCATTTCAATCGACCAATACTGATCCCGCCGTCAACAAGGATATCTGTGCCCGTCTGGAAAGAGGCCAGTTCGCTTCCTAAGTAAATTACGGCCCCGACGACCTCGTCCAGATTTCCGATTCTTCCCATAGGCGTCTTGCGGATCATGTCTGCATAGAGCGCCTCAACCGCAGCGTCATCGCCAGCTGCCTTATGCATTCCGGATACGATATAGCCGTAAGAAACCGTGTTGAACCGGATCCCACTCTCCGCATACTCCATGGCCAATGCGGCGCTCATCTGCTTAACGCCCGCTTTTGTGGCGGCATATCCCGGTCCCGTGTTTACAATGGTTGCCGAAACTGAGGCCGTCGTGACGACAGAACCGCGCTTTCCCTGCGCACTCATGATTCTTCCGCAAGCCCTTGCCACGTAGAAAGACCCAGAAAGATTGATTTTACATATCATTTCCCACGCCTCCGGGGAAATGTCCGCGTTGTCTGGCCATACGCCGATTCCTGCGTTATTGTGCACGATATCTATCGTCCCGAACCTGGAAAGTATCTCTTCCAGAAAATGGTCCACTGACACAGGGTCGGAGATATCACCGGTCACCCAGATACATTCGCAGCCATACAGTGTCTCCAACAGAGCGCTCAGCGCTTCTAGTTTCTCTGCTTGCGCAGGAATATCCATTAGCGCAACCCGCGCTCCCATCTGGGCAAACGCCGTTGCCGTGGCACGCCCTATTCCGCCGGCGGCACCTGTCACCAGGAAGACCTTTCCCTTCATGGAGAGCATCTGTTCGACAGTTCGCATTTCATTTATGGTTTGCGGTATTAACATGTTGTCCTCCTGTTGCAAATATGACATTCATTTCTATAAAAGCACCCTACAGAGCCCAGAAGCCTTCTGTCAGTGGACAAAAGCAATCACTTCCTGGAAATTGCCCGCTTCGCAGCCCTAGCAATGTCTTCGGCCGTCATATGGAAAGCTTTTTTCAACGAATCGACCGTACCAACCTCGGCAAACTTCTCACGCAGCCCGATTTTTTCCACCGGAACCGGGATTTCCTCGCCTACCACGTCACAGACGGCGCTTCCAAGGCCGCCCAGCACATTGTGGTTGTCCACCGTGACAAAGGCGCCAGTCTCTTTTCCGCAGCGCACAATCATCTCCGTGTCGATCGGCTTGATGGTGAACAGGTCCACGATTCGCGCAGAGATTCCCTCGGCCTCCAACAAGGCTGCCGCCCGGAAGCATTCGCCAAGCATTCCGCCGCTTGAGAAGATGGTCACATCCCTGCCTTCGCGAAGGAGGTTGGCTTTGCCGATGGTAAACGATGAACCCACCTCATAGATTTTCTCCACATTCTTTCTGGCCATCCGGATGTAGACCATCCCATCCAGCTTTGCCAGCTGCCACATCAGATTCCGCAGCATGGCGGAATCGGCGATATCGATGATCGTGAGATTGTGAATGGAGCGAAGCACACCGATATCCTCATAGCAGGTGTGCGTGCCGCCGCAGTTGGCATTAAAAATACCAGGATCCGTGCCGATCATTTTTACATTTGCCCGGTTGTAACAACCGGAAATGGCGATGACATCATTGGCTCTTCTGGCTACAAACGGCGCAAAGGAATGCACAAAGGGCTTTTTCCCCGCAACGGACATGCCGCAGGCCACGCCGACCATATTGGCTTCCTGAATGCCTACGTCAAAGATCTGCCCCTCAGGAAGGCTCCACACGCCGTCTGGTCCACCCAGCAGGCAGGCGCCAAGGTCCGCCTCGATCTGAACTACATCCCGATCCTCCGCCATGATGGCCTTAATCTCTTCCGCATAGGCACCCACGAGAGAGATCGCCTCTTTGCCGTGATTGTCCGAAACTTTATAACTCATCTTCCTGGCTCCTTTCTTATTCGCCCAGCTCTGTTCGGAGCTTTGCTAGAATCTCATCCAGATCGCCGGGATGCAGATGCATGCTGTGACAGGCAATACCCAACTTCTCAGCATGGTCCCATCCTTTTCCCTTGATTGTGTGCATAATGATGGCGCTGGGCTTATCCGGAATCAGTGCCGCGCGTTCGATCGCTTCGTTCAGCGCATCATAGTCGTGTCCGTCCACTGCTACAGCATCCCAGTTGAAGCCTTTGAACCGTGCCACATAATCTTCCATGTTGTTGATAAACGCCGTTGTTCCGTCAATCTGCATACCGTTATCATCAATAAAAACGGTCAGATTTCCCAGCCTCTGCTGGGCGGCATACATGGCGGCCTCCCAAATCTGGCCCTCCTGAGATTCGCCGTCACCGACGATGCAGAACACCCGGTTCGGCTTGTGATCTATCTTGAACGCCAGCGCCACGCCCACCGCCGTTGATAGTCCCTGGCCCAGCGAGCCAGTCGTCATATCAATGCCGGGAGTAAGATTCCGGTCAGTATGGCTCGGTAGCCGGGTATCGGGCTGATTCATGGTGAGGAGCCACTCCTCCGGGAAGAAGCCCTTTGCCGCGAGCGCTGCATAGACCGCCGGCCCGGCGTGGCCTTTGGATGTGATCAGCCAATCGCGTGTCTCCATCTTTGGATCCGCGGGATCATATTTCATTACATGGCCATACAGGACGCTAATGAGGTCCGCCATGGAAAGGCTGCCTCCCACATGTCCGAAGCCGGAAGAATTGATGGCCAAGAGCGCCCCGTAGCGAATTTGAGTCGAAAAGTGCCTCAAATCCGCAAGCTGCTGATTTGTCAACATATGTTTTTCCCCCTATTTGATTATACTTTGATTTCCGTTCTGGTGGCGGTAATCGCAATTGCAGCGATCATGACCACGCCGGAGATCATGTCCTGGAAATAATAGGTAACGCCCAGCATGTTTAGGCCATTCTCAAGAATGGCGACCAAGAATGCGCCTACGATGGTACCAATGACGTTGGGACGGCCGATACGAATACAGGTCATGCCGATAAATACCGCGCTCAAAGCGTCCATCGTGTAGCCAGATCCAGCGGTAGCGCTGCCCGTTCCCAGGCGGGCCATCAGAAGAACGCCAGCAATGGCGCACAGCGTAGAGCAGAGAATCATGCTCATCATCTTCCAGAAGTCGACATTGACGCCGGAGAGCTTTGCTGCCGTAGGATTGCCCGAACAAGCATAAATATACCGTCCGTAAACAGACTTATTCAGGAAGAGAAAGGCGCCCACAATGAAAAGAAGGCCCACGATGGTCAGGTTGGAGATGGGACCGATGCCGCCTGCAGCGAAGTCCATCAGCTTCGAGGGGATGCCGGCACCATAAATGGATTTGCCCTTGGTGATGGCGGAGGCCACACCCTGCAGGAAATTGGACATAGCTAGCGTGGTGATCAGGGAAGGGATGCCGACCTTGACCGTGAACACAGCATTCAGAATACCGATGATTACACCGGCCAGGATGCTGATAAGAATGGCGGGGGCCATGCTCCAACCCATATTAGCCATCAGCGCCGCACTGAGGATCGTACCCACACAGACCACGTTGCCAGTACCTAGGTCAAACTGTCCGGCAGCCATGGCAATGGTCACGCCCAGAGCCACAATGATCAGCAGGGAGGTCTGCTTCATAATGTTCAGCAGATTCTCCGGCAGCAGAAACCGATTGGAGGCAATGGCGAATACGATAAAGACGACCGCAAGCGCGATAATTGTGATGTAATTCGTAATGTTGATATTCTTTTTCTTCATACTCTTTTCTCTCCTATCAACCGACGGATGCAGCCAGGATTGTGTGCTGAAGATCCGGTGTATCTTTGTGAATCTCATCCACAATCTCTCCATCGCGCATGACATAGACGCGGTCGGAGAGGCCCATGATCTCCGCAATATCAGAGGAGATCACCAGGCAAGCCGCTCCCCGCTCGGCCAACTCCACAATGATCTTGTACATCTCCGCGCGGGCTCCAACGTCCACGCCCTCCGTAGGCTCATCGAAAACAAATAGCTTGGAGGTTTTGTTGTGCTCATTGACCCAGCGGCCAAAGGAAACCTTCTGTTTGTTGCCTCCGGAAAGGCTGTTGACCTTCACGTCGATACTGGGAGTCCGGATGCCTAAGCGCTCGCGGGTGGCCTCAGCGGCCTTGCGCTCCCGTTTCGTCTCTACGAACTTTGCGCGACAGAAGGACTCCATAAATGGTAACGATAAATTCTCATTTACACTCTCATCCAGCATCAGTGCTTTCGTCAGCCGGTCCTCCGGAATCATACATATCCCGAGTCGGATGGCGTCGCGGACTTTTTTGATCTTAACAGGCTTGCCGTCCATCAAAATCTGTCCACGCACCATTTTGTTGGCGCCGAAGACGGTTTCTAACAGCTCAGTGCGCCCGGAGCCTACCGTTCCAAACATGCCAACCACCTCGCCGCTGCGGACATAAAAACTGGCGTCCTTGACTACATGCCCCTCAGAGACATTACATACTTCGATGACCTTGTCGCCTATTACGGCATGCTTTTCGATATACTCGCTCTTCTGGTCCTTGTCTATCATCAGATGGACGATCTGTTCCTTGGTTGCCGAAGAGCCATCCACCGTGTCCACAATGGCACCGTCTCGCATAACTGTGATCCGGTCGCTCATTTCGATAACTTCGTCGATATAGTGTGAGATAAATATAATCCCATAGCCCATATCCCGCTGCTTTTTCATCAGGTCAAAGAGTAGCTTTCGCTCTTTGTCGGAGAGCGCCGCAGTAGGCTCATCGTATATAATTATGGAGGGGCTTTTGCTGACGACCTTGAGTATTTCGATCAGCTTTCTGTTGGCAGGGCTCAGATCCTGGGCCAGAAGACTCAAGTCCATGGTGAGCCCGAAAGAGCGAACCAACTCCGTTGCTTTTTCCTCCATGACGCGGTTTTTGACAAACTTCGCTGTTACGATCTCGTTTCCCAGGAATATATTTTCAACGCCGTTATATGTCGGAATCAGGCTACCCTCCTGACTGACGATGCCGATTCCTTTGTCAATGGCGTCCTTGGCGTCTTTGAAATGGACTGGCTCTCCCTTGAGAAACATTTCTCCGCTTTCGGGGATATAGCTTCCGGTAATTACTTTCACCAGAGTGGATTTGCCAGCACCGTTGTGCCCGACAAGACCCTGGATCTCACCAGCCTTGATCTCAAAGTTCACGTCCCGCAGGGCATGTACGCCTGGGAAGTGCTTGTTTATGTTTTTTACTGCAAATACAATATTCTTCTGCAAATAAATCTCTCCTTTGCGCCCGTCAAAGGGGGGGCGACTCCCCCTTGACGGTTAGATTGAGAAGATAAAGGGATGGATCGACAAACGGTATTTACACCTACTCTCCAAGCTCGTAGGAGAAAACATAGTCGGTTGGATTGGTGTAGTCGCCGTAGTAGAAGTCGTTGGCATAGCCAGCCAGAACGTTGGGCTCCAGTTCATCGACCGTATCGATGGTGACCAGCGGTGCGCGGACATATGCGTTGGTACGGCCATTCATGGCCTGCTCAGGCGTCATGCCCATAAGACAAAGCTTGTAGATAATGTCGATGGTCAGCTCACCATACTTGTCGAAGGCTTGGACAACTGTGGCAACCTGCGCCCATTCCTTATCCTGCTGCATATAGCCTAGGGTACAGCCCCAGTGGCCGTCCATACCGACGACAAAGCAGTCTTCGTTGGTATAACCGTGCTGCTTCAGAACCAGGGAGACGGCATAGGCAGCCTCATCCCAGCCGCAATAGACGGCATCTATGCCATCGATGCCGTATTTCTGGAGGAAGGTCTCCATGGCATCCATGGTATCCTGCTGGATCTTATCCACGTCAACATTGTAGTCCTCAAGGACCTTGATGCCACTGTTTTCACTGAGGATGGCTTCAAACACAGCGCAGCGCTGACGGACGCCTGCGGAGATGTCCAGGTCGAAGATAATGACGTTGCCAGTCGTACCCAAACGGTTGATGGTGTAAACGCCCAGCTTGCCCGCGTTCTCATAGTTGTTCATCGTGATGTCGCAGACAGTGTTGGGCACATAGCCGCCGGCGTCGATGGTGATGACGGGAATACCGGCGTTTGCTGCGACCTGCAGAGACGAGGTGGTGGACCGAAGGTCCGCGTAATCAATGACGATAGCGTCCACTTTTTTGGCGACGGCGTCCTCAATCATACTCGAGAGATTGGCGGTGTCGCCGGTGGCATCCTGAATGTCCAGCGTGAAGTTCAGATTCCTGGCCTTAATGGCATTGATCATTGCTTCTTCGGTGCTGACGGAGGCTTGAATTGCCGCGTTGGAGTGAATGTAGGAAATAATGACATTTTTGCTTTCGTCTACATTCTGAACGGAAACGGTGGTGTTCTGCTGCTGATTCTGCTGCTCGGTGTTGTCTTGGGTGTTCTGTGTTCCTGAACTGTGGCTACAGCCTGTCATCAAGCCCAGGGTGAGTACGAGTGCGAGAAAGATGGCGGTAATCTTTTTCATCTAAAAATCCTCCTGTTTATCTATTTTTACCATATAAAATATATGGTATTTACGAAAGAAAAGGCCGTCCTTACCAGGAACGCTTTCTGAACCGGAATATCTCCGTTGTTATTTCTGCCTGCAAAATACCTTGTTGCGCGATGTTGCGCAGATCGCTCTATCTTATTTATCGCCGGAATACCCACCGCGGGTTATCTGGGCTAGGCACGCCTCTTCCAGAATTCCTCCTGTTATACTGCATGGCCGCAGTGCATGAGCGGCGACTTCCTCCATGGTGATATACGGATTGGGATGCCGCTCCGCACACATGCCAATGCCGTAATAGAACTCGTCGATTCCCGCCAGAATTAGGGCGGAACAGCACATGGGACAGCTTTCTCCGTTGCATACGCTGACATAGCCGCTCAGGTCATTTGTACCAAGCTTTTTGCATGCCTCGCGAATGCAGACCATTTCCGCATGAGCGGCTCGGTTATGCTCTGTATTCTCCCGATTTCCGTTTCGAACGATGACATTGCCGTTCTTGTCTGCAATGACGCCGCCAAACGGATCATCTCCCCGCGCTATGGCAAGTTCTGCCTCCTCTATGCAAATTCTGATGAGTTCCTCCTGCTTCCCTTTGGATAGCATAGCAATTCTCCTCTCAAAACTTCATCCTTTTGTTTACTCTAAAGTAAATAGGCTTCTCGATACGCTGCGGTAACGGCCTGCCAGATCTTCCCCGGATGACGAACATCGCCGATGCGCTTGACCCGCGGAAGCCTGGCTTCCAGTGACTCCGCCAACGCCGTGTTCGCTCTCACACCCAGAGAGAGGACCACTCTGTCGCAGGGCAGCTCCTGCCGTATTCCTCTGCTCTCCAGGAGCACGCCGTCGGGGCGGATCTCCAGCAGCTTACAGCCGGGATAAAATTGTGTACCCGCCGCATCTAGTGCTCTTTTGATTTCCACTACGTTCTGCCAATAGCAGCCTCCGGCGATTTCGTCGAGCATGTCCACAAGAAGGATTCGGTTGCCTCCCGCAAGCAGATATTCCGCTGTTTCCATACCGGTCATTCCCGAGCCGATCACCGCAATGCATTCTCCTGCACAACAGCACTTTCCTGAAAGGATATCCGGTGCCGTGCAGACATTTTCTCCGTGAATCCCAGGGATGCCAGCGGGCCGGATGGCTTCGGCGCCCGTGGCTACGAAAACGGCATAGGGATCCATGCGCTCCACCAGTTCCGCATCTGCCTTCACACGAAGCTGGATGTCGACGCCCAGCTTTTGCAGCTGCGTAGTCTGATAGGAGACAAACCAGTTCACTTTCTGTTTTCCCGGCGCTTTGTTAGCAAGCAATAACTGGCCGCCAAGCGCTCCCTTTGCCTCCAGAAGTGTGACCGCGAAACCCCGTAGCGCAAGAACTCTGGCGCTCTCCAGCCCCCCGGGCCCACCGCCGATCACAACTACCCGCCGGCCTGCGCCGTCATTCCTCAGGTTTGAAAATTCCCATTCATTGGTTGCCCGGGCGTTCACGGAGCAGCGCAGCCCTGGGCTTTGCCCCAGCGTCTCCATGCAATTGAGACATGAAATACATTTGCGAATGTCCTCCGTGCGATTTTCTTGAACCTTCCGTACCCATTCCGGATCGGCAACAAGTCCCCGCGCGATGGTTACGCCGTCCACCATTCCGGTTTCGATCGCCTTCGCCGCAACCTCGGGAGAGCGGATGGTTCCAGCGCAAAACACCGGAACATGGACCGCCTGCTTGATCCGCTCCGCCAAGTACAGCTTCCAACCTTCAGGATAGTTTGCGGGTTCCCAGGCAACGTTGGCCGTCTCATATACGCCAGCGGAAATATTGAATGCGTCCACACCGCAGGCCTCGAGCTTGGTACAGATCTGGACCGACTCCTCCAGTGTTAACCACTGGTCGGTACCCATCAGCGGGAAGGCTGACCTATCAAGAAATTCATCCGCCGACAGCCGAAGCATAATTGGGTAGTCGCCGAGCCGCGCCCTGATCCCCTCTATGATCTCCGCAACAAACCGGCATCGGTTTTCCGTACAACCCCCGTATTCATCGGTTCGCTGATTGGTGTGGGGCGATAAAAACTGGTTGAGCAGGTATCCATGCGCCGCGTGCAATTCAACGCCGTCCACGCCGGCTTTCTGGCATCGCTCCGCTGCCTCTACAAAACATAGAACCATCTTTCTGATTTCTTCCACCGTCATCGTGTGACATGGCGCCTTTACAACAGGGCTTTGGACTCCGCTTGGCGTGTAGCACAGGCGATTTCCGTCATAGCCCTGCCGGCCGGGGTGGTGTAGCTGGATAAAAAGCGCTGCACCGTGCGCGTGCACCGCGTCGGCAATTCTTTTCAGCGAGGGAATCATACGATCGCTAGCCGCGGATGTCTGCCGGGCGCCCATACACCCGTGCGCCTCGTCCGTTACCCGGGTCGTCTCATTGATAATCAACGCGACGCCGCCTTTGGCGCGCTCCGCATAATAGTCGCAGGCCCGCACACCGGCAGTCTGATCGGGATCGCAGGTATCGTTTCCCAAAGCACCCATGATGACGCGATTTCTCAGCGCCAGTCTTCCGATACGGATCGGAAGAAATAGACTTTCATATTGCATCGTCTCACCTGCTCCCTACAGAATATACCAGTACACCCCAGCCTCGTATATTTGGAAAAACCAATGTGCAAAGATACCTTTGAACTGAGCCACCTATAGAATACAACATGTATCGGTAATATGGCAATAATTAAATATAAATTTAAAAAAATTCGTACTTTTTAACACAAAAATAACACGCATTTTTGTTTGTTTTGCAAAACGTTTTTCTAGCATCAAGAAGCTGCTTTTCTTTCTAGCTTAAAAAGTTCTATGTTTTTGATAATGACGGCACGTTTTTCCTGGCTACATTTATAAAACTTTTAGCATAGAATGCCACAACCTACCGGGCGGCCGTTAAATACATGATCGCTCGTATTATGCTAATATATAAATACAAATAAAACTAATATATGTATTTTATACAAAAGCAATATTTGTTTTTCATATCTTTTTACAGATTACATTTCTGGGAGTCATCCGTTATAATAATTTCAAACAGGTTGCGTGCAGAACATGCATCACAGCGCCTGCAGGCCTGTCTAATTTTTCGGAACAGGAGCATGCAAAATGAGTAAACAATTTATTTTCAGCGCCCCCTCATATGTAGTATTCGGCGACGGTGCCCGGATGCAGACCGGTGCACATATGAGAAAATGGGCAAAATCCGGGACTGTTATGCTGATCTGTGACAAGACCATAGTACAGCTCGGTATGGATGATGCGGTCATCACCAGTCTGGAGGAAGCTGGCTTTTCCGTTGCTGTTTTCGACAAGGTCGAGCCAGAAGCGCCAGTAGAAATCGTTCGGCAAGGCGTTACCTTTGCGCGTGAGGCCGGCATCAGCGGCATTGTTGTCATTGGCGGCGGGAGCGCCATAGATATCGGAAAGGCCGTGGCGCTTATGCTGGAAAATGACGGAGACATCATCGACTACTGCCACGCACAGGAATCCTTCCAAAACCGCAGGCGTGTCCCGCTGTTTGTTCTCCCCACCACCTGCGGCACCGGCAGTGAAATGACCGACGGTGGCGTTATTTTCGACCGAGAAGCCCAATATAAATGGGGATTCTGGGATGCTTTCGGCGGACCGGATCTGGCCATCATTGATGTGTATATGATCAAGCGAATGCCTACTAAACTCCTTGCTAGTACTTCGCTCGACGCGTTGGCGCACGCCATCGAATGCTATACGAACAAAGCGCCCAACCCGATGAGCGATGCCATGTCCCGCGAAGCCATCCGTCTGATCCTGCAAAATCTTCCCACTGCCTACGCCGACCCGGATAATACGGAAGCCCGTGAAAATCTGTTTGCAGCTTCGACCATGGCCGGCATGGCATTTAATCGTACCGGCATCCACGTTGGCCATTCCGCCGGACAGGCGCTCGGCGCTCTGGCGCATCTGCCGCATGGGCTTACCTGCGCACTTTTCCTTCCCTACGTCATCGAGACACAAGCTCCCGCCCTTCCTGACCGCATCCGGGAGATCGGAGAAATGGCGGGCCTTACGCTACCAGACGACGTCTCCGGTCCGGTGCTTGGAACACTCGTCGGTGACGCTTTCCGTCAGCTGAATGCGTCGCTGTGTATTCCTTCTCTCGCTGAATTGGACGTGGATTACGCGCTGTTTGACAAATTTGCAGAATACACGATGAACGAGCCATTCCAGAATTCCGCTCCCGTGCCCTCTACCGTTGAAAACCTTCGCGCCTACTGGGATTCCCTCTTTTAATCGTTCTGCCCATTCCGGTTTTCGGGAGGATTACGCATGATATCAAAAAAGTGGAGAATCTTTATCTGCATATTTGTTTCTGGTATATGTATCGCAATGAATCAGTTTAAGCTGATTCCAATTAACCAAGAATTGATGGCGTCCATGTCACTGAGCCGCACGCAGGCGGGTATGCTTACTACGGCCTTTTCTATCTCAGAGGCAGTTATCATTCTCCCTGCCGCGTTGGTTCTGTGCCGACTGCGCGAGCGGGCAACCACGCTGTTGGCGCTGGCCTTCGCCCTGGTTGGTACCGTGATGGGCGGATTCGCTGACCACTTTGCCCTTTTGATAGTCAGCCGCATAATCGAAGGTGCAGGCGTCGCCTTGATCGCAGTTGTACTGCCAACGATTCCCGTACGGTACTTTTCCGACGGGGAGCAGGGAAAACCCATGGGCATTCAGGCCGGATATATCTCTCTGGCCGTTCTGCTGATTTTCAATATCGCTGTACCACTGAAAAACCTTTTCCACACCATTAAAAGTATCTGGTTCTTTACGGGTGCTCTGTACGTAATCCTAATGCTTCTTGTGTTTTTCCTTGTGGAAGACAGCGGTCAGCAGGAGGACGAGCGGCCTCGTTACGGAGCTGTGGCCAAAAATGGAATAGTCTGGATTCTAGCGTTTTGCTTCCTCGGCATTGGCTTCCGGGATCTCTCCTATACCAACTGGTCCGCGGATTTCTTCAAAGAGGTCTACCAGCTTCGGGATGCCGCTTCCAACCTGGCGACCAGCATGTCCTATGCAGGCCTCTGGCTAGGTTCTTTGCTCTCTGGCTTTTTGTTTGATGTTGGAATTAAAAGCGAGCATCTGATTACGGTCAGCGGCGGCTGTTTAATCTTTCTTGGCATATGGTGTTTCACGATTCCCATCGGTCTGATTATCCCGTTTATGCTTGTGACGGGTTTCGTCATGGGTCTCGGTGTCTCTTGCGTCTATATGAAGGCATCTGCGTGTAGCACCTCTAAAAGCGATGCAGCTTTTGCGGTGGCCCTTGCTAATTTGTTCCTCTACATCGGATATTTTCTCGCGCCGACAATTTCCGGCGCTGTAATCGACACCTGGGGCTGGACAGCAGATACATATGCTGTCGAGGTAGGTTCTGCCATCATCCTTTGCTGCGGTCTTCTGCTGATCATTATGGAGCAAAAGAGGAAAAACATTAACTGAGGCTAAGTGCCACCTCTCCGCTTCCTCTTCCTGTCAGAGCTAAAAAGAAAGCAACAAGTAACACAGACGGTAAGCCCACTGTTAGTGCCGGATGGAAATCGCCATCAACTGCACCTCAATTGTTGGACTACACTGCAATTGGGGTGCAGTTACTTTGTGATTTTTGAGAGATTTGGAGGTAATTTGTATGTCTCTTCCTTTGAAGGGCGCGCTGATCATCGGTCAGTCCGGCGGCCCGTCTTCCGTTATCAA
>JAEDIZ010000046.1 GCA_016296635.1 Oscillospiraceae bacterium | reverse complement strand
TACGATCCATGACCATCTCGGCAAGATATTTTCGCGGCATCGCAACAGGCTCATAGGCCATGGTCTGCAGACCAAGATCCGTCCAGTATTCAAAATGGTGGCGGTTGCGGCCTTTATGATGCATCCACGCTTCACTATAACCCTTATCCTCGCGCTCTGCGGCATTGGGACTGCGTGTACCCTGATAGTATCTGACACCGTTCCGAAATTCGGTCGGCGAATACTTGGATAGATCGTGCATCAAGCCTTGCCGGTACAGTCCGATCCGGAAGCAGCCGCGCAGCACAAGATGGCGATGATGCGTGATGGTTTTGAAATGCTGCCATGCTTTGATCATTTTTTTCGTTCCCTTCGGCGTTTTTTTCAGTATAGCGCGAAACGCGCATAAAAGCAAGCAGCCCGCCAAAGCTTGGCGGGCCGGTGCAAGTGAATCAAATTATTTGCTGAGTGACAGACGGAATTCGCTTCCGTCCTCGGTGGTTTCAACCTGATAGCCGCTGTTTTTTGCAAAACGCGTGATGTTTTCCACGGCGCAGCGATCATCTACAAGAACCTCGAGCTGAGTCGGTGCATTCTGTTTTACTTCCTTCTGAACCATGACTACGGGCATGGGGCAGATCAGACCTCTTGCGTCAATCATGCTTCCTTTACCTCCTTCTTGGAATTGATGAGGGAGATGATCAGAACGATCACAAGACCGCCGATCACAGCGAACTTGCCATTCTTGGAGATGCCGCCGACGATGTATTCGCCTGCTTCATTCAGACCCGGGTCGGCGTTGCCTGCAAGACCGAAGTTATGAGCCAAAGCAGCACCGGCAATCATGCCGAAAACGGTCACCGCGGAATCACCGTTGCCGGAGCCGGCCAGAATCAGCTGACGCAGCGGGCAGCCGCCCAGCAGAACGCTGCCCCAGCCGCAGAGCATCATGCCGAGGAAGTTCCAAACATGGCTGGAATGTGCAACGGGCTGCGCGGTGAAGCCGAGGTTGAACTTGCCGAGGCAGAGGTTTCCGATGACAATGGTAACGAAGATTGCAATGAAACCGTACAGAAGGTGCGCATCACCGAACAGCATGGTGTCGCGGACACCGCCGACCATGCAGAGTCTGGACTTCTGCGCCATGGCACCGACAACCAGCGGGATGGCAAGAGCGATCCAGAAAGGAGCATGCTTGGAGCCGGGGCCTTCTTCGCTGAACTTGAACAGAGCGGGAACGGCCAGGACGAGAACGCCGATCAGAAGCAGGACAGCGGGAAGAATGCTGCCTTCAACCTTGCCGACTTCATAGTTTCTCTTCAGTGTGAAGCCCTTCTTGACAAAAACGGTGCCGACAAAGATGCCGGCAACAAAGCCGAACAGAGCGACCAGCGCGTTCAGATCACCGCCGCCGAGACGGATGACCATACGCAGCGGGCAGCCGAGGAAGGCCAATGCACCGGTCATAACCAGAGCACCGAGAATAAAGCGGGTTGCAGGAGAGGAACCGGCCTTTGCGCGGTATTCCTTGGAAGCAATTGCCATGATGAAAGCGCCTAGAACAAGACCAATGATTTCAGGGCGGACATACTGCACTTTTGCAGCGGAGTGAAGGCCGAGTGCGCCGGCAATATCACGTTCGAAGCAGGCAATGCAGAAGCCCATGTTTGCGGGGTTCCCCAGCGCTGTCAGAACGAGCGCTGCGAGACCGACCAGTACGCCGGTCAGGATGACGATCAGGTTTTCTTTTTTCATAGTTCCTCCATGCCGAATATCGTTCGATAAAATTCGATA
This sequence comes from Oscillospiraceae bacterium, assembly GCA_016296635.1. Taxonomy (GTDB): domain Bacteria; phylum Bacillota; class Clostridia; order Oscillospirales; family Oscillospiraceae; genus CAG-170. Next base: position 14,726 of record JAEDIZ010000046.1, on the reverse strand, counting down.
TCCTCAAAATAGTATCACGCTTCCGCGAAAAAGACGGACTTTCGTCCGTTTTTTCGTTTATCTGCTTGAAGAATAACACATTTCGCTTTTGTTGTCAATCGAATACCGTTCGCCTTGGTCGAAATGATCAGCAGAAAAGCGTCGGCTGATTTCGTTCAGAACGCGCTTCTTGTCTGCACTCCATAGAGGTGCAATCAAATCGCGCTTTGCACCGTCTCCGGTGAGCCGGTGAATGACGATCTCCGGCGGCAGAACACGAAGACAATCCTCTAATATGCTGATGTAATCGTCCATCTCAAGCGTGCGGAACAGTCCGGCATTGTAATCTGCTTCCAGATCGGTGCCGCGCAGCACATGAAGAAGGTGCAGCTTGATTCCCTCAACGCCGCTTTGACCGATGTAGGCAGCGGTTTCAATCATCTGCTGCACTGATTCTCCGGGAAGGCCGAGGATCATGTGAGTAATGACCTCGCAGCCGATCTCATGCAGATTCCGGACTGCTTCGTCGTAGACAGAAAGCGGGTAACCGCGGCGGATGTATCGGGCGGTTTCTTCGTGAATAGTCTGCAGACCGAGCTCGACCCATACCGGCTTGATCATCCGAAGCCGGGCGAGCATTTTGAGAATCTCCGGGCCGAGACAGTCGGGACGGGTTGCGATGGAAAGTGCTACGATATCCGGCTCTAGGATCGCTTCCGTGAACAGCGGCTCCAGTTTTTCTGCGGGGCCGTAGGTGTTTGAAAAGTCCTGAAAGTAGGCAATATATTTCGCGTTTTTGGCTTTATCAGCAACAAGATATTTTGCCTGCTCAATCTGCTCCTTGACACAGACGGTGCTGCTGGCGGCAAAATCCCCACTGCCGTTGCAGAAAATGCAGCCCCGGGTTCCTATTGTGCCGTCCCTGTTCGGGCAGGTGCAGCCGGTGGAGAGGGAGAGCTTATAGACTTTGCATCCGAATCGCCCACGCAGATGTTCATTCATTGATCTGTACATAAATTCTTCCTTTCAAGCAGAAGAGCCGCCGCATTCTGGCGGCGGCTCATTATAGAATCAGATGGTTTCTTCTGATGCGGGGAGTATCGGTTCGGAATCATCACCGGAAATTTCCCGTCCTTCCATGACGGCACGGAACTGCTCGGCATTCATGTTTTCGTGCTCCAGCAGGAAAGCGGATACAAGCTCCAGCTTTTCGTTATTCTCGGTAAGAATCTTTTCACAGCGCGCGTAAGCGGACTGAATGATGGCGTGTACCTCATCATCGATGGAGCCGGCAATCTTTTCGGAATAGGACTTGGTCTTTTCATAGTCACGCCCGATAAAGACTTCGCCGTCACTATAATAGCTGACGGGGCCGAGAGCATCGGTCATGCCATATTTCGCTGCCATATCCCGTGCAATGGCGGTGGCGCGGCTGATATCGTTGGAAGCGCCCGTGGAAATATCGCCCAGCTTCAGATGCTCGGCAACTCTGCCGCCAAGCAGGGAAACGATGGTTTCGTACATTTCGTTTCTGGAGGAAAAACTCTGATCGTCAGTAGGAAGGCTGATGGTCATGCCGCCTGCCTGCCCGCGCGGGACAATGGTGATCATATGCACCGGATCCTGCGTGGTAAGATGGTACATAGCGATGGCGTGTCCGGCTTCATGGACGGCGGTGAGCTTTCTTTCATGCAGCGGAACGATGCGGGACTTTTTCTCAGGGCCTGCGATAACCTTGATCATGGCATCTTCCAGATCCTGCATGACCAGCACGCCGCTGCCTCGTCTTGCTGCCAGCAGCGCAGCTTCATTCAGAAGATTGGCAAGATCGGCGCCGGTAAAACCGGCCGTGGCCTTTGCAATTGCGGAAAGATCCACATCCTCTGCCAAGGGCTTATTTTTAGCGTGGATTTTCAGAATGGCTTCTCTGCCGCGCCAGTCAGGCGTGCCGACATAGATCTGCCGGTCAAAACGGCCGGGACGCAGCAGGGCGGGATCGAGAATATCCTGCCGGTTGGTGGCAGCGAGGACGATAACACCCTGATTGGCGCTGAAGCCGTCCATTTCCACAAGCAGCTGGTTGAGCGTCTGTTCGCGTTCATCGTGACCGCCGCCCAGACCTGCGCCGCGTTTGCGGCCGACGGCATCGATCTCATCGATGAAAACAATGGCAGGACTGACATGTTTGGCCTGCTCGAACAGATCGCGGACACGGCTGGCGCCGACACCGACATAGAGTTCAACAAAATCGGAGCCGGAAATGGACAGGAAGGAAACGCCTGCCTCGCCGGCAACCGCCTTGGCAAGCAGGGTCTTACCGGTACCCGGAGGGCCGACCAGCAGAACGCCCTTGGGGATTTTCGCACCGATTTCTGTAAAGCGCTTGGGATCGCGAAGGAATTCAACGATTTCCGCCAGTTCTTCCTTTTCTTCATCCGCGCCTGCGACATCTTTGAAGGTGACGGTTTCATTGGTGGGAATACCGAAGCGAGCATTGGCGTGGGTAAATTTTGCCATGGCGCCGGGGCCGCCGCTTGAGCGGTTCATCATTGCAAACCAAAAAAGCAGAAGTATGGCTCCGCCGAGAACATAGGGCAGAACGCTGCGGTACCAGGGAACGATGACGGGCTTATAGTGGTAGGTCGTCAGAATGCCGTCTGCGTGCTGACGGTCAATGAGCTTATCCAAATCGGCACGGAACTGTGTGCTGTCGGCAATGACGGCGGACGCGGTTTTGGAACCGTTCAATTCTTCATGCAGCTGCATGGTAAGCGCAGTTCCTTCCAATACAAAGGACTCGACCTGCTCATTTTCAAACAGGTCGAGCACATCTGAGTACTGCAGGGGTTCGGCCGAGCTGCCTTTGAGCATCGTGCCGAAAACTGCAATCATTGCCAGCAACAGCATTGCGATGAACAAGAAGGAGCCCACCGGTTTTGGCTGTTGTTTCAATCGAATTCTCCTTTATGAAGTGATAGGTCAGTCCTGATAGACGGAGGGCTTCAGAACACCGACAAAGGGCAGATTGCGGTAATAATCGTCATAATCCAGACCGTAGCCGACAACGAAAGCTGCCGGAATGGTGAAGCAGGTGTAATCCGGGGTCAGCTCCACCTTGCGGCCGGAGGGTTTATCCAAAAGTGTGCAGATCTTGACAGAGTTCGGATTGCGCTCCTTGAAAATTTCCATGATGAGCTTGAGTGTGGAACCGGAGTCGATGATATCTTCAAGAATAAGGACGTCACGGCCTTCAATGTCATGGTCGATGTCCTTGCGGAAGGTGAGCTTGCCGGTGGACTGTGTGCCGCCCTCAAAGGAGGTAATGCACATGAAATCCTCCTGAAGCGGAATGGCGATTGCCTGCGACATTTCGGCGTAGAACGGGACAACACCCTTCAGAACGCCTACAAGAATGGGGCATTTGCCGGCGTAATCCTTTGCAATCTGAGCGCCGACTTCCTTGATGCGTGCGTGGATTTCTTCTTCGCTAACCAGTACGCGTTCAATGTCTTTGAGCATATCAAACTTGTCAATCATAACTCACTTTTCCTCTTTCTCAGTTTTTCCAAGGGATTCAAAAATAATGGAAACGGCGCTTTCGCCTGCTATGGGAACATGATCGGCGCTGACGCCGACGGAATAAACGGCAAGAATCTGCGAACCGTCTGTAATGACGGGAATCAATGCTCTGCGCGAGAGCGGGATTTTTCTGTCAATAAAGAGCTTCTTCAAAGACCGCTTTCCGGCAGGAAGCGTGATGCAGTCGCTGGTGGCGCGGGGACGGATCTGAAGCGACTTTATTTTATCTATCATATCATATCTGCACAGGAAAGTGGAGAAATATTTTTCGCCGGGATCATATTTTTCAATGAATTGCGTTTGCACGAGGAGCGAAAGCTCCGGGATGCGGACGCTTCCGTTCAGCGGAAGCTGCACGGGTTGAAAGGAATCCGGGGCGGTTTCCGGCTGAACGAGCAGTCGGTCATACTCTCTTGCGGCAAGAAAGCCGCCGGGAAGGGAAACGGCTGCGGAGGGATCTGCCGAAAACAGCAGCCGATCGACCGCATGAATATGCGAGGCGGAGAGCTTGGGTACATGAATGGAAGAGAGCATGGTGCGTACAGCTCGTGTGCGAAGTGCCTCCGGCAGCTGAACAAGCTCACAGCAGCGGTAACCGGATTCGTCTTTTGCACGGAGCAGCGCCTCATCTGCAAGACCTTGAAGATAAGCTTCATCCTGCGACAGAAGCGCACTCATACGAAGAATACTTTCCGATAGGGAAGGATTCTCTTCTTTGAGAAGCGGCACAACCTGATGGCGCAGCCGATTGCGGACGCAGTCGTTTTCTGCATTTGTGGAATCTTCTACATGGGAAAGTTCGTTCTGCTCAAGATAACACTCAATTTCGGCTCTCGTCACGCCGAGCATCGGGCGGATGATCGAACCGCGCTTTTCCGGGATGCCGCACAGGCCCTTCAGGGAAGTGCCGCGCAGCAAATTCAGAAGCACGGTTTCCAGGTTGTCATCAGCGGTATGGGCGGTGGCAACCGTTTTATTAAGGCTTTCAAAGAATGCATAGCGCAGCTTGCGGGCGGCTTCTTCGATGCTTTCACCGGTCTGCTCTGCACGAGCCGCTACATCTGCGCTGCCGAGATGCAGGGGGATATTCCATTTTTCACAGAGCGAGCGCACGAAGGCTTCGTCTCGATCAGACTCTGCACCGCGAAGCCGATGATTAAAATGTGCGGCTTCAATTCTCAGATCCAGCTCCCGGCTTACGGAAAGCAGAATGTGGAGCATCGCCACGGAATCAGCTCCGCCGGAGACAGCACAGATAACCGTCTGTTCCGGGGAAACCAGCCCCTTCAGCCGGGCAAATAACTTATCCCTCATGCTTCCACTCCAGATCGGAGAAGGTGGTGAACTGCGGCAGCCATTGCATCTTGACCGTGCCGGTTTCGCCGTGCCGGTTTTTTGCTACAATACATTCTGCGACATTTTTCTCTTCCGAGTTTTCATTATAATAGTCATCACGATAAATAAACAGAACGCTGTCGGCATCCTGCTCGATAGCGCCGGATTCACGCAGATCGGAAAGCATAGGCCGCTTATCGGTTCTCGACTCGTTGGCACGGGAAAGCTGGCTCAGGCAAATGACCGGAACATTCAGTTCCTTTGCCATGATCTTCATGGCGCGGGAAATCTCACTGACTACGTTGACGCGGTTTTCGCCGGATTTGCCGGGAGCAGCCTGCGTCATCAACTGCAGGTAGTCCACAAGAACAAGTCCGAGGTTATCGATTCTGCGGCATTTTGCGTTCATCTCCGCAACCGTGATGGACGGATTGTCATCGACGCGGATATCCGTCTGACTCAGCGCGGAAGATGCGATGGAGAGCTTGCCCCAGTCCTCCTCCGAGAGCTTGCCGGTGACGAGTTTCTGATTGTCAACGAAACTTTCGTTGGACAGAAGACGCATTGCCAGCTGCTCTCTGGACATTTCCAAAGAGAAAAACGCGACGGTTTTATCGGTGTTTTTTGCAACGCTCAGTGCGATGTTCAGCGCGAGAGAGGTTTTGCCCATGCCGGGGCGGGCTGCAATGAGGATCAGGTCCGACTTGTTCAGACCGTTGATCTTTCGGTCGAGGTCGTGCAGACCTGTGGAAAGACCCGGAATATCGCTGTCAGACTGCGCCAGCTCTTCCAACCGGTCGTACACATTCAGAAGCACTTTTCCGATGTGCTGCAGACTTTCGCCGGAGTTTTCGCGGCTCAAACCGTAAATCTTCTTTTCTGCGATCTCCAGCATTTCGCGCGCGGTGCCGACGCCCTCAAAGACCATGGTGTTGATCTCATCGGCGGCGGTATTGAGGTTCCGCATCAGCGCCTTGTCATGGACGATGGCGCAGTACTGCTTGACATTTGCGGCCGTCGGCGTGATCTCCACCAGCTGGGTGATGTAATCGTAGGAATGTGCTTCGTCATAGACGCCGCGCTCTTTCATCTTGTCGATGACGGTGACGGGGTCAATCTTTTGGGAGAAATTAAACATGGAGTAGATCGTTTCATAGATCTCTCGATCCTGCCGGAGATAGAAATCATCCGGCTGCAGAAGGCCGATCACATCCGGGACGCAGCGCTCATCAATGAGCATGGAGCCGAGCACAGACTGCTCCGCTTCCAGCGCCTGCGGTACCTGCCGCTGCAGAAGATCCTCTGCCATATCGGATTCCTCCCTTCAAAATAACCTGAATCAGGCTTCTTTGACCTCCACGGTCAGATCGCCGGTAATTTCGTAACCGAGCTTGCAGCGAACGGTGTAGGCGCCGGTGGCTTTGATGGGCTCGTCAAGAACAATCTTGCGCTTGTCGAGCTTGATACCTTCCTGCTTTTCCAGTGCCTCGGAAATTTCGGTATTGGTGACAGAGCCGAACAGACGGCCTGCACCGCCGCCCTTGGCGTTCACGATGAGTGTAAAGGTCTTCATCTTCTTGGAAAGCTCCATAGCTTCGGCGCGTTCCTTTGCCTGACGCTCCTGGGTTGCCTTGTCATTCATACGCATGGTATTGATGTTGTCTGCAGTTGCTTCCTGTGCCAGCTTGCGCGGCAGAAGGAAATTGCGGGCATAACCGTCGGAAACCTCGATCATCTGGCCGCGCTTACCCTGACCCTTAACATCCTGCTGTAAAATAACTTTCATAATAATACTCCTTTCGATGGATCATTTTCAAAAATATCAATTGGCTGGCTTGAAATCGCTCAGCCGTAGAAACTGTCAATGGAAGCGACAAGCTCCGTTAAAACATCGCGCATGGCTTTGTCGCGGATCTGCGCACCTGCGGTGGCTGCATTTCCGCCGCCGCCCAGCTTTTCAAGGACAACCTGCACATTGCAGCTGCCGATGGAGCGGGCGGAAATGATGACCTGATTGTCTGCGGGATACAGAACAAAGGAGGTCTGAATACCGGAAATATTGAGCAGCTCATCTGCGGCCTGCGCGGCGATGGTACGCGTTACGCTGCGCTCAACGGCGGCGATAGCGATCTCATTGCGGTAGAGTCTTGCGGCCTGCACGATCTGATAACGCAGAAGCGTTGCATCCAGATCGCTTTGGAAGAGCTTTTTGACCTCGACCGGATCTGCGCCGGTACGGCGCAGGAAGGCTGCGGATTCAAAAGTGCGTGCGCCCGTGCGCACGGAGAAATTCTTGGTGTCAAGCACGATACCGGCTAAAAGCGCCTGCGCCTCAATGGGACGCACATCCTTTGGCTCAACGGCATACTGCAGAAGTTCCGTTACCAGCTCGGAAGCAGAGGAGGCAAAGGGCTCATGCAGATTGAGAACGACCTGCTCAATATAATCCGCAGCGCGGCGATGATGGTCAATGACGGCAACACGCTGGACAGACTCTAAAAGCTCGCGGTATTCTACCTGATCGGGACGGTTGGTGTCAACAACGATCAGAAGACTCTTACTGTCGGCTTCCACGAGGGCGTCCTGCCCGGAGATAAAAGATGCCTCAAAATCAGGTGTTGCCTTCAGAACCTGCAGAAGGGAACCGACAGCGTTGTTCTGCTGATCCAGCACGATCTTGACGGACTTTGCGCGCTTGCGGCAAAGGCAGCTCAAGCCGACGGCAGCGCCCAGCGCATCGAGGTCGGCCATGCGGTGGCCCATGATGAATACCTGACTGGACTGGTTGATCAGCTCAGCCAAAGAACCGGCAACAACACGCGATTTGACGCGGGTGTGGCGTTCAGCTTCCTTGGTTTTGCCGCCGAAGAAGGAGAAGTTAAAGCGGTCTTTTATGACGGCCTGATCACCGCCGCGGGAAAGGGACATTTCAACCGAGAGTGCGGCAAAGGAATAGTTTTCTTCAAAGCTGGTTCCGTCCTTGCCGATACCGAGAGAGATGGTCGCTGCAACACCGGCGGGATTGGTAACGGAGCGGATGGAATCCAGAATGGAGAATTTCCCATCCTGCAGTTTTGCAAGATCCTTGCTTTCAAAAATCAGCAGATAACGGTTCCGCTCGGTTTTCCGGCAGATGGCATGCAGATCGGCAGTCCATTTGGAAATGGCTTCATAAATCTGTGCATCGAGCTTGGAAACGGCGGCATCGGTCAGATTGGAGGTCAGCTCATCGTAATTATCAATCAGAAGCAAAGAGACGACCGGGCGTGTGCGTAAAAATTCATCGCGTACATTAAACATTTCCGTCATATCTGCAAAGTAGACAGTCGCAAGCATGACGGTGGTCTGATCGTCTTCAGATTTGACATAATTGCCGTAGATCCTGTATCGGCGTCCGCCGATCAGCTGATCACCGGGCAGCTCCGAACGGCCTTCACGAAGCCAGTTTGTGGAGAATCCGGGCAGAATGCGGTCCATGGTCTGGTAGCGTTCTGTGTCCGACAGACCGGTGATGGAGTAAAAACCGGGGTTGCCCCAGATGATTTCGTTGTCCGGCAGACGGATAACTGCCATGGGGAAGGGGGAACCGGCGTGTACGGAAATGCCGACAGCATCGGTGGCGTTCTGCACATATTCCATCAGAAGCTGGCGGCGTCTTGCAAAACGGATACGGCTTATGGAAAAGACCAGAACGGTGAGTGCCAGCTCGCCTGCAGCCAGATAATACTGATCGACCAGTACGGCTGCGGCGCAGAACAGAAGCATGACCGCGCAATACCAGACCGATGACGGCCGAAGCAGCCGGGAGACCTGCTTATTCAAACCATATCCCTCCAATGGATAAACTCCGCCATTTTTGAATGATGTTTTTTTATTATATCAAAAGTACTGCGGCATTACAAGAAGCAACTGCACTGAAAACGCAGTTGAGACGGAGAAATGAAGGAATAATAGGTGGGATTTAACGATTCGACAAATCATACTGAAAAAATTTGTATACTTTGGAAAAAGAATGTGATATAATATAATCAATATAGCCGTTATCTGGCTTCTTTGTACTTTGCTATGCTTCGGCATAGAGATATAAATCAGCATGAATAGGATGCTACGCAGGCGATAGCGGTTTTCAATCGGCGAGACGGGGCCGGGAGAGAATCTGCAAGGCTTGTGCGGTTTTTGCATCCTTTTTTCACCGCCTGTATCCGGCCAGCCAAGCCGGAGAGCGGCGGAAAGAATACTTGTATATAGGAAAAGAGTGATTTCATTTGGCAGAAAAACTGAAAATTGTATCGCTTGGCGGTCTGAATGAGATCGGCAAGAATATGACTGTGCTGGAATACGGGAAAGATATCATTATCGTGGACTGCGGTCTCGGCTTTCCGGAGGATGATATGTACGGCGTTGATCTGGTCATCGCAGATATGACATATCTGGCGAAGAATCAGGATCGGATCCGCGGCCTTTTCCTGACGCACGGTCATGAAGACCATATCGGCGGCATTCCTTATGCCATGCAGCAGTTCAACTGTCCGATCCATGCCACAAGACTGACGGCCGGCATCGTTGAACTGAAGCTCGAGGAGCATCAGATCGATCATACGGTGCATATCCTGACACATGAGGCAGGCGAGGTCGTGAAGGCAGGCTGCTTCCAGGTAGAGTTCATCCATGTCAACCATTCTATTGCGGATGCCGTGGCTTTCGCTATCCGGACCCCCATGGGCACGGTCGTGATGACCGGCGACTTTAAGATTGATGCTGTGGCAGAGGACGGCATGATTGATCTTGCAAGATTCGGCCAGCTTGGCAACGAAGGCATTCTGGCGCTTCTGTGCGATTCTACTAATGTAGAGCGGCAGGGCTATACGCCCAGCGAAAAGAGCGTGGCGGATAACTTTGACCGCCAGTTCTCCGGCTGCAAAGAACGCATCATCGTCACGACTTTTGCGTCCAACGCATTCCGCCTTCAGAGTCTCATCACGGTTGCGCATAAATACGGACGGAAGGTTGCCGTGACCGGGCGAAGCATGGAAAACATTCTGAAGGTTTCCACGGAGCTTGGCTATCTGAAGATCCCGGCGGGTACGCTGGTGGACATCAGCGCCATCAAGCAGCTGCCCAAGAACAAGATCGTGATCGTTTCCACCGGCTCGCAGGGCGAAAATATGTCCGCCCTTTACCGCATGGCCTTCAGCGGCCACCGGCAGGTGGAAATTCAGGCAGGTGACCGCGTCATCATTTCGGCTTCCGCCATTCCGGGAAATGAAAAGGCCATCGGCAGAATCATCAATGAGCTTTACCGCAAGGGAGCGGATGTTGTTTATGATAAGCTGGAGGGCCTGCATGTTTCCGGTCATGCCTGCCAGGAGGAACTGAAGATCATCCATGCGCTGCTGCGCCCGAAGTTCTTCATTCCCGTGCACGGTGAGCAGCGCCATCTGCAGGCACATTCGCGTCTCGCACAGACCATGGGCATGGAGCCGAAGAATATTTTCATCAGCGACATCGGGCAGGTGCTGGAGCTGACAAGAACGACATGCAAGTTTAATGGCACGGTTCCTGCCGGCAAGATCCTTGTGGACGGCACGGGCGTGGGCGATGTGGGCAGCGTTGTGCTGCGTGACCGCAAGCATCTGGCGCAGGACGGCATGCTGGTCGTGGTGGTCAACCTGTCGTCGGAGGACGGTAGCGTCATCACGGGACCGGATATTATTTCCCGCGGATTTGTCTATGTGAAGGAAAATGAGAATCTGATGGAGGAACTGCGCATTGTGGCGGCACATGCCATCGACCGCTGCGCCCAGAGCGGCCGCAGCGACTGGAGCGTTCTGAAGGCAAATATCAAAAACGATCTGTCCGGATATCTGTTCAAAACCACCAAGCGCAATCCCATGATCCTGCCAGTGATTATGGAAATCTGAAAAATGAATAACCTCGGTGATTCCGGAAAGACTAACGGTTGCCGGATTGTGGAAGCAGGATTTCAGAAATAAAGAAAAAAATTCCAAAATACTCTTGCAATTATGGCGAAAAAGGGTATATAATGTATTGGTTGCGCGATCTTTGCGCAAATGAGAAACGCGCTTAGCGGCATAAATGAGGATGAGCTTACATGGCAAATGAAAAAAATGCCAAACCGCATAACAACGAAGACGCAATGGCAGCAGTCAGCGCGCTGATCGCGAAGGCGAAGCGTGATGGCAGCATTCAGGCAACGGAGTTGACGGCTCAGCTGGAAAAGCTGGATCTGTCCGTTGAAAAAATCGAGCATATTTACGATACATTTGATGCAATGGGCATTCAGATTATCAGCCCGGAGCTGGAGTTGGATGTTGACAGCGACCTTGCCGGACTGGATCTTGTTGACGATGAGCCGATCATGGGCGAGGAAGAGGAACTGATTGACCCGGTGGAGCTGGCGGCGGAATATAATCTCGATGATCCTGTCCGTATGTATCTGAAGGAAATCGGTCAGGTTCGCCTGCTGACGGCTGACGAAGAGATCGAGCTTGCACGCAGAGTTTCCGAGGGCGATAAGGCTGCAAAGGACAAGCTGACAGAGGCAAATCTCCGTCTGGTCGTGTCGATTGCAAAGAAATATTCCGGCCGCGGTCTGCATATTCTGGATCTAATTCAGGAAGGCAATACCGGTCTGATCCGCGCAGTTGACAAGTTTGACTATACAAAGGGAAATAAATTCTCTACATATGCAACCTGGTGGATCCGTCAGGCAATCACCCGCGCCATTGCCGATCAGGCAAGAACGATCCGCGTGCCGGTGCATATGGTTGAGGTCATCAACAAGGCGACTCGCTGCAACCGCAAGCTGGTGCAGGAGCTCGGCCGCGAGCCGACTATGGAAGAGATCGCTGCGGAACTGAATCTGCCGATTGAAAAGATCATCGAGGCAAACCGCACCGCAGCGGATACGCTGAGTCTGGATATGCCCGTCGGTGACGAAGAGGATACCACTATCGGCTCCTTCGTGGAAGATGACAACACCCCCGGCCCGGCAGATGCGACCTCCAATACACTTCTGGCGGAAGCGCTTGCCGAGATCCTCGGTACATTGACAGACCGCGAGGCGGATGTCCTCCGGATGCGTTTCGGTATGTATGACGGCAGAACCCACACGCTGGAGGAAGTCGGTCAGATTTTCGGCGTCACCCGTGAGAGAATCCGTCAGATCGAGAACAAGGCGATCCGTAAGCTTCGTCATCCGTCCAGAGCGAAGAAAATCAAGGATTTTTATTGCTGATCATTGACCCGAAGGCCTTTGCCTTCGGGTTTTTCCTTTTCTGCCCGAGAAAAACAGAGCAATTCTTTATAAAGTATGATACAATATATACGTCTAATTAAAATGGGAGAGAATAAAATGAAAAAGAATTGCCTGATCTGTCTGCTGCTGGCGACAGTTCTGCTCATCGGACTGAGCGGATGTACAATAAAAGAGAAGAAACCCGAAACTGCGGAAAAAACAGAAACGCTTTTGAAACCGGAGAAACCGATAATAACTTTGCCAGAGCCGGAAAAGCCTGCCGAGCAGCCGGAATCGGAAGCGGAGCCTGCGCAGACGCTGCTCGAAAGATTCTGCGGACGCTATCTCTATGAACAGACCGGCTCGGAGGATCAGTATGCATTGGAGCTGTTTACTGTTGGAGGAAGATTGTTCGGGGAAATCCGTTATCAGTACAGCGATGATACATGGTTCGATGAAACGCTGGTGGAGTTTGCTGAAGAGGAGGAAAGCAGACTCCCTCGTACGGATACGAACGAATGCACCTTCACAGCAAAGCGTTCCTCCGGTTTTTCCATGGCGGGGGAATACTGGGACAACGGTATCGTCTGCACGCTGAAGCTGACGAAGGACGGTCTGACAATCTACGGAGAAAAGGCCGGTGATGAACCGCTGGTCGGTACTGAACAGATTGCATTACTCAGCCGTGTAGAAGACTACGCGCCTATGCATGACGTCAAAACCTGCGCGGATAATCTGAAACAGTTTGGCTATACATTTAATGAGGACACTGTATTGCAGACCGGTACGGTCGGCAGCTGGCATACGGCGGAGGACAGGACGCTGTACCGGACGGAGTTTGCGAAAGACGGAAGCATTCGTATGTTTGCGCAGTATCCGGGACGGCCGGCAGCAATCTTTATCGGCGCTTACTGCCAGCAGGGAGAGCAGATTCATTTCCTGGTTGAGAGAGTCGGCTACGGAGAAATGCCCTATGAGGGCGGCTTCCGGGTCTATAACGAGAACGATATGCTGCTTCTGTCCGACTACGAGGATGACCTCGGCGCCATGCTGCCGGTCATAACTCCTGCAATTCTGCGCCGGGACGGAAACGAAGTTGAGGAAGCGGAGCGTTTGCAGCAGCTGGTCGGCATGTGGTACAACGACGAGGACTATACTGTTCTTGAAATCCATGAAGACCTTTCGGCAATGATGACTGCTGTGGATATCTTTGGCGCAGAAGTGACGGAGCCGGCACTTTATGCAGAGTATCGGCAGGAACCGGATTACAGCGGAAACTGGTATGCAAGGCTGGCCGGTGCGTATTACAGCTGCAGCTATCATGTGCAGCCCGTAGACGGCGACAGACTGAAGCTGACGATCACGGTGTATTCTTATTCGGATGCGGGCGAAGAAAGTCAGACGAAGGAAGTGCTGCTATCCAGAGATTTGGACTATTCACACGGTATGGGTTAAAAGAGGGATCGTATGCAGAAAAACGGAAACGAAAAGACAGTACAGGAGCGGCAGCTGACGCTGATGCGGGTGCAGACAGCGCTGCTGGCACTGATCCTTGTGATCCTGCTTGCAGCCGGGGTGTTTGTGGCACGCGAGATTTCTGAACTGCAGTCGGTGATGGATGTCATTGAGCAGGATGTCAAGGCACTGGATATGGATGCGATGAACGATGCAGTCTCGGCACTGACAGATGCTGCGAAACAGTTCAGCTTTGTGGATATGGACGCGCTCAACGGAGCTGTCAGATCGCTGACGGAAGCAGCGGATCAGCTTTCCTCGGTCGATGCGAATACGCTCAACGAAACGGTGACGGCACTCCGGGATGCAGCGAAGATGCTGAGCGATGTGGATATGAAGGGAATCAACAAGGCGGTTTCGTCGCTGACGGATGCCGTCAACAATCTGAAGGATGTCGATATTGACTCTCTGAATGCACTGGTGCAGTCGCTGGAAACAGTGGCTTCCAAGCTGCAGAGCGCAGCAGATGCGATTTCGGGTCTTTTCAGACGGTAAAATTAAAATAAAGAGAAGCCTCCTTCCGTAATGCGGAAGGAGGCACTGCTTTATTTCTGAAGAGCGTTCTTTTTCTGAATCGCCTGAACCGCGATCACAAGCCCCAGGAGCAGCAGTCCTGCAAGGTCGGTAACGGGGTCGGGGATCATCAGCATCAAGCCGCCGGCAGCGGAAAGAAGCCGCAGATACCATTGCATCGGATGCAGAATGTAGCCCTCCAGCGCGGCAGAAACACCGAAGATGCCGAGCACGGCGGTCAGACAGATCCGAATGACGGCCCATGCACTGCCGACATTCACAAACAGCATGGCGGGATTCAAGGCAAAAATATACGGGACGATGAAGGCGGCGATGGCCAGCTTCGTTGCATTGATGCCCGTCTTCATGGGATTTGCCTTGGCGATGGCAGCGCCTGCATAGGCCGCCAGCGCCACGGGCGGCGTGATGTCGGCAACGATGCCGAAGTAGAATACAAAGAAATGAGCTGCCACCGGAGCGATGCCAAGCTGAATGAGGATGGGCGCGCAGGTGGAGGCCATGATGCAGTAGTTTGCGGTGGTGGGAA
>JAEDIZ010000178.1 GCA_016296635.1 Oscillospiraceae bacterium | reverse complement strand
CGAACCCCCGCAAACGGAGTCAGAGTCCGGTGTGCTACCGTTACACAAATCCCCTAACTTGTGTGCAGCACCGAAGCGCATGTATTATTATATCCATCTGTTTCAAATTGTCAAGTCTAAATTTTTTGAAAATGCAAAAAATAATAATTGTGCAATAGGTTTGAAAAAAGTTTTCCATTGTTCTTATCGGTAAAGCTGGCATATGCTTCCGTTTGGCTGCGCGTGAATTGCTGAAATGCAGGGGATGGAAGAATGAAGAAAGGAAAACTGACTTGTTTTTTACTGCCCGGTACGGCGGTTGCTTTTTTGTGAATACAGCCATATTAAAAATGCAGATTCGGGCAGGAGGGAAGATGTATGAAACAATGGAGACAAACGCTGCGCAGGACGGGTGCGGCGATTACAGTCTTATTTCTATTGTTTGCGCTGGCGGGTGCTGCAAATGCGCAGGCGCTTATCCCATGCGGAAAGACGACGGGAATCAGACTAGACACGGATGGACTGATCGTATCCGGTGTGGTGGAGGATTCACCTGCAGCGAAATCCGGAATCGTCAAAGGCGACATGATTATCAGCATGAACGGAGAAAAGACAACGGATATTCAGTCAGTTAAAAAAATCATTCAGTCGGGGGACAGTATTATAGTATGTGCGCAGAGAAACGGAAAAAATGCGGAGTATTTATTGCAGCCTGATAAAGTAGAGGAAGAGTACAGACTGGGGTTGTATCTTCGCAACGGAATTGCCGGAATCGGGACAATAACCTACTATGATCCGGCATCAGGCAGGTTTGGCGCGTTGGGGCATGGCGTATATGATCCGGATGGCGGAGGATTGATCCAAATTCAGGGCGGCAGCCTGATCTCGTCAAGCGTGGCGGAAGTGCGGAAAGGTACGAAGGGAGACCCGGGACAGCTGACCGGTATATTTGATGCGTCTGATGTTACAGGTTCGATTGCATGCAACACAGAAAGCGGAATTTTCGGCACACTCGACGATGCACCGGAAGGAGAAGCTTTGGAGACCGCTGCCAATGGGGAAGCCGAGCTTGGCGATGCTGTAATATTAGCGAATGTATCCGGAACGCAGGTCTGTACCTATTCCATTCGAATAGACAGACTTTATCCCGGCGCAAAAAACGGAAGAAACATGCTGATCACCGTGACCGATCCTGCGCTGCTGAAGCAGACAGGCGGAATTGTGCAGGGCATGAGCGGCAGCCCAATTATTCAGAATGGAAAACTGATCGGCGCGGTAACGCATGTTCTGGTCAATGCACCTGAAAAGGGCTATGGCATTTTTATAAACACAATGCTGGAAGCAGAACAGAAAAGGTGACCCTGACGGGTCACCTTTTTGTTTTTCATATTGTTATTGCGAAACCATTTTCCAAATTTCTTGTCATATATTCTGTAAATACTGCGGGAGAGTCTGCGGTACGGCGGAAAGTGAAAGCGGTGAAAGCATGAGAGAGAAAACAGAAACATGGATTCTGACGGCGCTCTTTGCGCTGATTGCGGCGCTGCTGCTGATTCTGGCCGCAAATCGGGGAGAGCAGACGGAGCAGCGCGGAATGGTAGAACTTCCGCAAAATGCTTCTGCTTTGCTGATGGACAGTATGATCAGATAAGAAAATGAAAAGCTGACGGTTCATCATATACTGAAATCGTCAGCTTTTTTGCTTTTTTTCGCAGGAAGACATTGACAAAGAAAAAAAGAGATGGTAGAATGGAACTCCATAATGCCATAGATCGGCTTGTGATCCATTTTCCACCTGCTGTCTGCAGTATATCAGTTATTTTTCCAAGATGCAAGCAGGAAGAAATAAGTTTTAACAACGCAACCTGGCGTATCAATTTTGTACACAGAATCCGAAGAAAGGCTGTGATGAATCTCAATGGCGCAGATACAAGATGTCATGCTCGGTAAGACTTTGAGAAAGAGCTTTGCCAAGCATCAGGAAGCCCTGGAAATTCCGAATATGCTGAAGATCCAGAAGGATTCCTACGAATGGTTCCTGAACGAGGGCCTGCGGGAGGTTTTCCGCGATGTGGATACGATCTCCGATTATACCGGTAATCTTGAACTGAGTTTCCTCGATTACAGTATGAACGAGCCTCCGAAGTATTCTGTAGAGGAGTGCAAGGAACGCGATGCAACCTATGCAAAGCCCATCAAGGTTCGCGTGCGTCTGCACAATAAAGAAACGGACGAGATCAAGGAACAGGAAATTTTCATGGGCGATTTCCCGCTCATGACCAATGGCGGCACCTTCGTCATCAACGGCGCAGAGCGTGTTGTCGTTTCTCAGATCGTCCGCAGCCCCGGCATGTATTACGGTGATGAGGTCGACAAAGTCGATCAGCATGTCTATACCGCTACTGTCATTCCGTACCGCGGCGCATGGCTGGAATATGAAACAGATCTGCAGGGTGTGTTCTATGTCCGTATCGACAAGAACCGCAAGCTGCCCATTACCTGCCTGATCCGTGCAATGGGTCTTTCCACCGATGCACAGATCAAGGAAGTCTTCGGCGATGATCCTCTGATCAATGCAACGCTTGAAAAGGATACCTGCAAGACCCGCGAAGAGGCTCTGCTTGAGATCTACCGCAGACTGCGTCCGGGCGAACCCCCCACAGTGGAAAGCTCTGAGAGCTATCTGGAAGCGCTGTTCTTTGATGCACGCCGTTATGATGTTTCCAAGGTCGGCCGCTATAAGTTCAATAAGAAGATGGACATCTGGAGCCGCCTTTCCGGACAGGTTCTGGCAAAGCCCGTTTCTGATCCCATGACCGGTGAAATCATTGCTGACGCCGGCGAGACTGTGAGCCGTGAAAAGGCGCACGAGATCTCTGCACGCGGTGTCAACGAGGCCATGATCCTTGTCGGTGACAAAGAGGTCAAGGTTTTCTCCAACGGCATGGTCAACATGGCAAACTTCGTTGACTTTGATCCGAAGCAGTACGGCATCAAGGAAAAGGTCTGCTTCGCTGTTCTGCGTGAAATGATGGAAACCACTTCCGCCGACGGTTGGGAAGAGGCCATTGAGCAGCGCCGCGACGAGCTGATTCCGAAGCATATTACCAGAGACGATATTCTCGCCTCCATCAACTACCTCTGCACCATGGTGCAGGGTGCAGGCACCACCGATGACATCGACCATCTGGGCAACCGCCGTCTGCGCTGCGTAGGCGAGCTGCTGCAGAACCAGTTCCGTGTCGGCTTTACCCGTCTGGAGCGTGTGATCCGCGAGCGTATGACCATTCAGGATCTCGACGTTGTTACGCCGCAGAGCCTCATCAATATCCG
>JAEDIZ010000002.1 GCA_016296635.1 Oscillospiraceae bacterium | reverse complement strand
CATGTACCAGTTCCAGCACGCTCACGCCGCTGCCGGTACCGAGATTGAACGCCTCCGCGCCGGTGTGATCCATGGCATACGCTATGGCTTTCAGATGGCCCTTTGCCAGATCAACTACGTGGATGTAGTCGCGTCTGCCGGTGCCGTCCGGGGTGGGATAATCGTCACCGAACACCGTTAACTTTTCCAGTTTTCCGGCTGCGACTCTTGCGACGTAGGGCATCAGATTGTTGGGGATGCCGTTGGGATCGTCGCCGAGAAGTCCCGATTCGTGGCCGCCGATGGGGTTAAAATAGCGAAGCAGAACTGCGGTGAAGCCGGGTGTCGCTGCGCAGTAATCGCGCAGGATCTGCTCGATCATAGACTTTGTCCAGCCGTAGGGATTGGTGCAGAGGTGCGCGTCCATGTCCTCGGTGTAGGGAACGGGGTTCTTCGGACCGTAGACCGTGGCAGAGGACGAAAAAACGAGTCTGCTGCAGCCGTTTTCCTCCATAACCTCCAAAAGTGTCAGCGTGGAATCGAGGTTGTTGCGGTAATACTTCAGCGGAATTTTGCAGCTTTCGCCCACAGCCTTCAGGCCTGCGAAGTGGATGACAGCATCGATCTTGTTCTCCGCAAAGACGGCAGAAAGTGCTTTTTTGTCCGCCACATCGATCTCATAGAAAGTGGGACGCTTGCCGGTGATGGTTTCAATGCGGTCCAGAACGCCGATGTTTGCGTTGGACAGATTATCCGCGATGATGACTTCATAGCCTGCCTGCTGCAGTTCCACAACAGTGTGGCTGCCGATGAATCCGGCGCCGCCGGTCACAAGAATTCTCATGCGTTCTCCTCCTGATTCACTGCATCCGCAAACCGCAGGAAGGCAGCTTTGCCTTCTGCCGTGCGCTTGTAGACGCCTGCGTCCTCCAGCACCTGCATAAATACCTTTCCGGTTTCCTGCTGCAGGATTTCTTCCGTATTTTCTTCGGTAAACGTGTATTTCTTTTTCAGTTCATCGACCCAGTCCGCGTGCTTGGCAAGGATTTCGTCTGCACGGATATCCCGGTTTTCAAGAATTGCTGTTTTCAGATCAGCAAGCTCTTTGTTCAGTCTTGCCGGCAGCACCGCCAGTCCCATAACCTCGATGAGACCGATGTTTTCCTTTTTGATGTGGTGCTTATCCGCGTGGGGATGGTAGACGCCCATCGGGCATTCTTCAGTCGTAATGTTGTTGCGCAGCGCAAGATCCAGTTCAAAGGCCGTGCCGCGCCGTCTTGCGATCGGTGTGATGGCATTGTGCGGCTCACCGTCCGTTTCCGCGAAAATAAATGCCGATTCATCGGTATATCCGCACCATATCTGATTGATCTTGTCTGCGAGATTGATCAGTCTGTCCCGGTTTTCGCATCTGAGCCGAATCACGGACACGGGCCACTTCAGGATGCCTGCTTCAATATCCTCATACCCTTTGAAGCAAAGCGGCGTTTCGATTTCAGCTTCTGCCATGGCGAAGGTGTAGTGCCCGCCCTGAAAATGATTGTGGCTCAGAATCGAGCCTCCCACGATAGGAAGCCCTGCATTGGAACCGACAAAATAGTGCGGGAACTGTTGGGTGAAATCCAATAGCTTTTCAAAGGTAGCCCTTGTGATTTTCATCGGCGTATGTACGCCGCTGAAAACGATGCAATGCTCATTGTAGTAGACATAGGGCGAATACTGGAAAAACCAGTCGCTTTTATTGATCGTCACCGGAATGATGCGGTGGTTCTGTCTTGCCGGATGGTTCATCCGGCCTGCATAGCCCTCATTCTCCGCGCAGAGTTGGCATTTGGGATAGCCGGACTGGAGCGCGAGCTTGGCAGCCGCAATGGCTTTCGGGTCCTTTTCCGGCTTGGAGAGGTTGATGGTGATATCCAGCGTGCCGTACTCGCAGGCATACTTCCATTTTTTATCCTTCGCAATGCGGTCGCGGCGGATGTAGTTGGTGTCCTGCGAGAATTTATAAAACCAGTCCGTTGCGGCGGCAGGATTTAGCTGATATAGAGCGCTGAACTTTGCGCGCACCTCGTGCGGCGCAGGCGTCAAAGCGCCCATGAGCTTTGTGTCAAAAAGATCACGAGCCACCTGATTATCCTCGCAGATGCCGCGCTCCACGGCATTCTGCGTCAGTCTTTCCAAAATCTCCGGCAGTTCCAGCATCTGCAGCGTCATGACTTCGCCGATTGCGTCCAGCTGCATGACCTCTAAAACCCGATTGATCGCCCACGTTCTGTCGCAGGGCTCGATCAGACCGGCCTGAATTGCGTAGCCGACAAGAAGATAGATTTCCGTATCCATTTACGCTTCCTCCACCAGGATGCCGCCCTCCGGACGGATAGAAAGAACATGGCAGCTATTTGTGCCAAGTACGCGCTCGATTTCTGCCTTAAAGGAATTCAGCATATCGTTCGGCACGAAGGCCTGAATGGTGCCGGCAAAGCCGCCGCCATGGACGCGCACCGCGCCCCGACCTGCGAGCAGATGCTCTGCCAGCGTCAGCGCGAACGCCATCTCCTGATGCGCCTTGTTTCCTGCTGGAATGACGTTCTGCAGCAGCATCCACGAGGATCTGCCGGATTCGGTGACGTAACCGAGAAAGGCATCAAAGTTGTCATTTTTCAGCGCCCGGATCTGCAGCCGGACGCGCTTGTTTTCTTCAAAGAAGTGCATGGCGCGCAGCACCGCACGGTCACCGCAGGTCTTGCGGATCTCCGGCAGTCTTTCGTAAAATGCCTTTTCATCCACATCCCGCAGGACCTCTTTGCCGAGAACCGCAGCAACGGATTTCATTTCCTGCGGGACGGCGGCATATTCATCCGTAAGGTCGGCGTGATCTGCGCCGGAATCGATGATGCAAAGGGCATGGCCGCAGGCGGAGAAATCAAAGTCGATTTTCTCCACGACGGGTGTCGCAGGATCTGCAAAGTCGATGCCGATGATACTGCCGACGGCGCTGGCGGTCTGATCCATGAGGCCGCTGGGCTTGCCGAAGTAGACATTTTCCGCCCATTGACCGATCTGCGCAATTTCCACCGGGGTGCATTTTGCACCATAGAACAGATGATTGATGATGGTGCCGATCAGCACCTCGAAGGCTGCAGAAGAACTCAGACCGCTGCCGGGCAGCACCGTGGAGATGCAGTAGGCGTCAAAGCCGGAAAGCTCGGCACCCAGCTCTGCAAACTTTGCCGCCACGCCGCGAATGAGCGCGGCGGTGGTGTTCTCCTCTTCGGGTTTCATCTGCAGCTCCTGCAGAGAGATTTCACAGAGGGGATAACCCTCGGACTTGACGCGGATGACGCCGAGATCGTTCTTTGCGGCCCACGCCAGCGTTTCGAGATCGACTGCCGCCGCCAGCACACAGCCGTGCTGATGATCGGTGTGATTGCCGCTCAGTTCCGTGCGTCCCGGCGCGGAGAAAAGATACTGCGGCTCACAATGAAACTGCTGATAAAAGGATGGATTATTTTTCTTCATAGTACACTCCGAAAAGATGTCCGTCTGCTGCCGAAGCAACCACTTTCACAACGGGCATCGAATACGATCTAATGGGAAAATTATATCAAAGGAAACCCGCAAATGCAATCTATATATCAAACGCCGCCTGATTTCATCAGGCGGCGCTGCGATTCAGATTATTCCAAGGGTTCTCAGCATATTCAGAAAATCAGACACATCCGCTGCCGCGGCTTCGGCATCCACTTCGTACTCCTGCTGCAGAGCGGAAACCAGTTCTTCCTCACTGTTTGCGGCGGGAAGCGCATCCCAAAGCAGCTCTCCCGTTTCGTTGAGCATCATGAGTCCCTTCAGTTCCAGCGATGCGTCTCCCACGGGGACAAGGATGACATCATCCGCAATCACCCGTTTTACCAGTTGTTTTTTGATTGTCATCGTTCCTCATCCTTCACCATCATCAATCTTGCCGTTTCGTGTGTCATCCGGCAGATATAGTCCGGTTTGCAGTCAAATCTTCCCGTTTCGGTCAGACACATCGCCGCGCAGGCATGACAGCCGGGCTTGAGCCGGCAGGCGCTGCATTCAGGCGGCAGGCGGATCTCATCCGCTGCCTTTCTCGTTTCTTCCCAGGCCTGCTCAAATCCCTTTTCCAAAACGGATACCGCCGGCTGCGGCATCATGCCGCAGGGCGTCATTTCGCCCTTCCAGTTGATCCAGAACGAGCTTCTGCCTGCCCGGCAGGAGATGCCTTCGCCCGGCGTTCTGTCACAGACATCGTCTTCCGGAATCGCCAGCCCTGCGTGCATGGCCTCCGCTCGCTTTGCAAATTTCTCCGGTGTGAAGCGGAGTCTATCCCACCGGACTGCGCACGCTGCGGCAGCCTCCGGTGTAAAGCGATCGTTCTTCCCGATCTGTTCCGCATCGCGGCGAAGCGGCGGGAACATATAGGAAGCAACCTGGATCGGCATATGCAGCTGCTGCGCAATCTCATAGATCCGTTCCAGTTCCGTTTCATTATACGGTGTCATCGAGGCATTCAGCTTCACATCGATACCGATGTCACGGAGTTTTTTTATGTTTTCAAACACCGCATCAAAAGCGGATACGCCGCAGAGCCTTTCATACGCCTCGGTGCAGCCGCCGTAAAGCGAGATATTGAACCGCAGCGGCGGTTCAGATTTCAGAAACTGCAGCATCTGCGCATCGAGCAGTGAACCGTTCGAGTTCACCGATATCAGCAGTCCCATTTTCTTCAGTTCTGTCAGCAGATAGGGAAAATCCGGACGCAGAAGCGGTTCTCCGCCGGTCAGAAGCAGGAAAAGCATCCCCTTCTGTCTGGCTTTCTCCGCGATCGCGAGCCATTGCTCGGCGGCCAGTTCGCATCCACGCTGCGCGGTTTCCTTCGCGCTCAAATGCACATAGCACATTTTGCAGCTGAAATTACAGCGCGGCGTCAGTTCAAAGATTCCCGAAAGCGGCAGACCGCGCTGCGCGGCTCTTGCATGCAGATATCGGGACATTCTCGGCTCGGTTGCGTTCTGTTCCATCCTATCTCTCCTCCAGCTGCTCTTTCAGACACGAAACAGCACTTTCCTCCGGCAGACATTCCAGCCGATAAACCGGCACCGCAGATGCAAGCTGCGCCGCCGTCGCGGTCACCAGCTCTGCCTGCCTTGCATCGGCCGTATCGTAGGCGCATTGCGCCAGCAGCGCCGCAAAAGCCGCTTTCCCGTGCAGCAACCGGATTCTGTTTTCCTCCGCCTGCGCGAGCGATACGATCGCGCGGACCGGTGCTGTAATGTTTTTGCAGATGCCGGAGGTGCCGCAATAGAAAATCCCGTATGCCTGTGCACCGTCCTGCGTCACACGCAAAAGTGCCCGGTCACCGTTGACGATCTGTGCGCCGGCATACTGACGCCAAAGCTCCGCCTGCGTGCTTTTTCCCGTTCCGCTGGGCGCGGTAAACAAAACCGCTCCGCCGCTTTTTGTCACGATATAAGACGCATGCAGGATCATCGCGCCGAATTCTGCCAGCCATCCGATGACCGGCACCAGTTCAAAAATGACACGCGAGGAAAGGCTCTGCCATTTTTCTGCCGAAAAATACAGTTCCGCCGTTCTGCCCGCCCGACGGACAAAGGCATATGGTCTTCTCGCTTCTTCATCTTCTGCATCATCGCAGAAAAGCGTACAGCGTGCCTCCGCTTCTGCCCAAACGAGTCTGTCTTCAAACAGTTCCGCCGTTTCGGGCGGCAAAGGATACGACGAGGCAGCGTGAACCCGGATGGTGCAGTCTGCCCGTCTGTCCCCGGTGACAAACTCTTTGATTTTTTCCGTTTCCAGATACGGCATCTGCGCTTCAATCCGGATACAGACACCGCCAAACTCATACGATCTATGATACATAGGTAATAAACATCAGTCGGCTGCTGCCGTCATGATAATGCGTAGGCGTGATACTGCCGCTCTCACCTCCGGCGATCCGATCAATTTTTGCACGGTAGGTAATTCCGCCGAGATACTGATCGTCCGCAAAGGTCTTATAGTAGACATAGACGTCCCCGGCATCCTGATTCCCCTTGTTTTTCACCGTAATCTGATTGCCGTCCACATACACCTCAAATACATCCGGGCATAGATCCGGCGTTTCAGAAAAATCCGTATACAGTGTCAGCTCTGCTGCGGCATCCGTCAGATCCTCCGGCATAGGCTTTCTACCCGCTTCCTGCACAAGAACGCTCTGTCCGGCAGGGACTGTACTGAGCGTAAAGCGGTATGTCTCATTGCCGCAGGTCACGGTCAGTTCCGCATACTGCAGTGTCCGGGAGGATGTATTTTTCAGAACCAGCGCGAAAACACCGCTGACGGCTTCATCCGTTCCGTCCTCGACATAGCTTCCCGACCAGCTGACCGCACGTTCAATCGTCAGGTCGCTGTTCAGTCTGTATTCATCCAAAACCGATGCCGCAGCGGCTGGAGACAGTTCTTCCGGCATATGCATCTGCTTTTTCTGTACATTTACTCTATGGATCGGAATCAGTGCCAACAGTCCCAGCACGCAGCCGATCAGCAGCCAGAGACAGATACGCTTTTTCTTCCGAGACCTCTGTGTTTTCATAGAACCTCCATAGTGAGGAAATAAGCCCTGCCCTTCCGGGCAGGGCTTACATCGATTAATTACGAGGAGAAGACATTGTTGTCATCCGTCGGCGAGTGATAGCAGACCATATCCTTTGCATTGGGTGCAGAATAGGTGCAGATACCGGAATCAACAAATACCGTGAACTTCCATTCCGGAACCAGTATCGGGCAGCTCATCCATTCTGCATTAGAGATCAGTTCGCAGCCTGCTGCGATGCTGGTGGACAGTTCAAAGCTCTCATACATCAAAACAGGCTTCTGATATGTTTTCTTCAAGACTGCCGCCTCCTTACTCCATCTCTGCAAGCAAAAACAAGACCTTTGCTGCCTCTGCACGGGTTGTCGTGCCCTTCGGATCAAACATTCCGTTGGGTCTGCCGCTCAGAATGCCGCTGGCTTTCATGCTGTAAACCGCATTCTTTGCATAGTCGCTGATCTGTGCATCATCTGCAAACTGCGTTCCGTCTGCGCTCTGCAGGTTCAAGCCGTAAGCTTCTGCGAAACGCGCGAACATTACTGCCATATCCTGACGGCTGACATTCTGCATCGGTGCAAACTCGGTTGCGCTGATGCCCTTGATGATGCCCTTTTCAAAGGCCCATGCAGCTGCATTTCCATACCAGCTGTTCAGATCGACATCCGCAAACGGAAGCTCCGCTGCCTGCACGGTTTCGCCGGACATCCGGTACAGAACCGTAACGAGCATTGCACGGGTCAGTTTGCCGTTCGGATCGAACTTGTTGCCGGAACCCTGCATCAGGCTCTTTTCCGTGACTGCTTTTACATACTCATAATACCAAGTACCGGAAGTAATGTCAACATACGGGTTCTGCCATGTGTTTTCGCTCGTGACATTCATGGACGGGCTAAGAACCGGCTTATCATAGCGGATATGGTTCTGCTTCTCATAAGCAGACATCATTTCGTCTTCCAGTACCTTGATTGCCTTGTCTGCGCCAGAGGTCGTGCAGAAAATATGCAGATCATATTCCATATTGTCCGCTGCGTAAGCTGTCGGGATCAGCGCATCCAGCACCATATCAAAGGCAGAAAGCGTCACGCCTTCATTTGCATTGATGCTCGCGCCGGGCGCCTTGATGTTCGTCAGAGAAACGATACCGCTGCTGCCGGTATTGCTGATGATGATCGGAGAGGAAACATACTGTCCGTTCTGTTCCGTCCAGATAACTCCCAGAGAGGAAAGGCTGTAATACATTTCCGTAGCAGTATTCAGCGTCAGCGTTACGCCCTTGCTGGACATCTCGCTTCTGACCGTCAGCTTGGCATTGCTGCCGCCTGCGGCCTTTGCACCGATCTGCACATTGGGGTTCTTGACAGAGCTGGTCATCTGGAAGGCGATCGCCTGATTGCTCTCAAGATAGACCTCGTTCTTCGGGCCGTAGTCCTTGTAATCCGATACACTGGCAACGCTGCCTGCACCATCGATGAAGACAACACCGCTCACCTGCGTGCTGCCGTCGGCTGCATTGAAGGTATCCGCACCGATCAGCAGATCGCGGATCTCAACATAACCCGGATTCAGCTCACCGTCTGCTGCGTAGGCATCATGCACTACGCCCTCTGTGGGCTTTCCTGCGGGATCATAGACACGAACCGCATCAAAGTAGAACTCATAACTGTCTGCTTTTGCGTGATCGAACATTTCTGCATACATCGGCTTGATCACAACCGTGTATGTACCGTAAGCAAGTGTCGGACTCTTCAGAACCGGTACCTGATAGATGGCATCACCGCTTGTTGTCGGTGTCCATGTGTAGTTCGGTTCATAAACGACATAAGTCTTGCTTGTATCCGGCTGTTCGGGAAGCGTGGTCGCTGCGTTATTAGGCTTCTCGTTGACCTCTTCCGTCACAACGTGCCATGCCTGATCGCTGCCGTAAGTCCATGTGCGCTTCAGGAAGGGGTTCGTTGCATCCTGCGTACGGGCATAGCCGTAGTAGGTATCTACGATCCAGTTATTGATTGCGGTGCCGGACGCCTCGGTACCCTGATAGACATCGACCAGAATCGTGCCAGTGGTGCTGTTGGTCATACTGACAACATCAAAGGCCGTGCCGGTGAAGGTGAACTTTGCCGTGGGCGGATTGGCATTGGTGCTGCTGCTGACGGTTGTCTTCTTTGCCGCGCCGAGGGAATAGGTGGTATAGGAGCTGTAAGCGCCATCGTAACCGTAGACGTTGTTCGCATCGAACTCACCCAGGCTGAATGCGCCGGGGCGATCCTCTGCCTGCGTCTTATCCTCTGCCGTTCCGACTGTCGTCCAGCTGCCGTCAAAGGTCACGAAGCTGTCTTCATAGTAGATGCTGGTGGCAGGGATGACGGTGACCGTGCCGAACTGATATCTTGCGTTGGCACAGTTTGCAGCATAGACAAACTGCTCTGCATCTGCCAGCAGCATATCGGTAGGCGTATAGCGCACCTTGGCGCCGTTGATGCTTGCTTCGCCGTGTGCAAGCGTCAGCTTACCTTCAGAAACAAAGCCTGCGGGCAGAGCTGCGGCAAAGGTCGTAGAGTTCAGCTGCGAAGGGTCAACAGCGCCCATGGCGCCGATTGCTTCCAGCTTGCCGTTTGCGCCGAACATATCGTTGGCAAGAACGTCGATATCCACGGGCAGACCGTAATCGATGACAACTGCATCGGGGATGCACTTGATCTCATACTTGACGGCGAACCATACGGTGGTGTTGGTGTAGTCGTAGCTGGGATCGGTTGCGGTTCTCTGCGTGGTAGCCGCAGCGCCGGACTTATAGTTTGCGACGTAGGTCGTATCCTTTGTAATGCCGCTGCCGCCGGTAATTGTCCAGCTGCCGGTTCCGTCACTGTTGATGGACAGCGTATACTCTGCTGCCGAGTCAAACAGCATGTAACCCTCCGGCAGAACATCCGAAGCAACGACAGATGCGTCAATATTACCGGAATTGTTCAGATTGATGTAGCTGGCAACCACGGGGGAGGTCAGCTTCACGGCGTCGGCGAAGGAGCCGGTGACGCCGGTGGTCTGGTTGGTCACGGGAACGCCGTCCCTGTTGACCAGATAGAAGCCGTAGCTGATCTGCGCACCGCCCCAGGGCATCACGGGAGATACGGTGACCTTCTTCGCGTCATTGCCGAGCCAGTTGGAATAATAGAGCGTTGCGCTCTTGTTGGTGGGGTAAGAACCCTCGGAGACCTTGCCCACCATGGAGCCGGTCAGACACACGTAGTAGCTAAGGACAACTTCCTGACGACGGAGCGTGCCGATGTTCCAGTAGAAGGTTTCAGCCGGCAGATCATAGTCTGTGTTGCCATCACCGTTCGTGTCGATCTGAACCGCTTCCGCATTGGTATTATAGAAGAAGCTCTTGGCACGGATGACGCCGTCGATCAGAATGTTTGCGCTGCCGAGTGCAGAGGAGTAAGCCTCGGTACCGACATCATTAAAGGTAACGGTTTCTACAACTTCGGGCGCGCCGGGCTTTCTCGTGCCGACCATTTCCTGCGTAACGGTTTTGCCGTCAACGACCGTGCCGACTTCATTTGCAGTGTAAAGATTATAGAGGGAAACCTTGATTTCCGGGGCAATCGTCTTGTTCGTACCGTTCACGGTGTAGTTGACGGTTCCGAGCTGCAGATCGAAGTCCTCGCCCATGGTATCGTCAAAGTAAGCTGCTGTTGCGGCATATTTCAGATCGTGGGCAATACTGTTGAAGGCGTCCGTCAGCTCGGCTGCCTGCGTGACAAAATATGCCTTATCCGGAGAAGAGGCGATATTCGTCAGAACATACTCCATGCTGTCAACGGTGATTGCGCTGTCATCTGCAAGGCAGAAGCCGACAGAGTACATGGCCGCGCCGAGACCGTTGATCGATATCAGACTTTCCGGCGTACCGGTATTGCCGTTAACATCGAAGGAAATGACTTCATAAGTCGTGTCGGGATCGCCCTTGATGGCTTCTGCCATACGGTGCTTGTTGCCTGCGCCGTTATAGAAGTAGCTGTGGGCGGTGCTCTTTAATACGCCGCTTTCCGCCACTTCTTGAGCGCTTTCCCACGTACCCTTCAGCCAGCTGTTCCAGTTCGCATCACTAGAGTTCGCCGTATACTGGTTATACTGGAAAGGCGCGCCGTCGGACATGAAGATGACATACAAATCGCGCTGATTTTCTCCGTTTGCATCCTGGATCGCGGTTGCCAGCTTATAGACGCTGTCGAAAGCATAGTCGTAGTTTGTACCGGATTGGGTGGTAATGCTGTCAATAAAGGATGTGCCCATATCGGCTGTGATCTGAATAAAAGCGCCCGCATTATACTCGCCGCTGCCGGTATAGACCTTGCCGTAGTTCTGACCGGTTCTCGGGTTGCTGGAGCCGGTTCCGAAGTAGTCGGTGCTCTGCGAAAGCTGCGCGCCGTCATAGCCGTTGAAGTCCGCAACCGCAATGCGGATATCCGGGATCGTGCCGTCTTCATTCGGAGTCTTGAACGAATTGATCATTTCCGTCAAGGATGCTCTCAGTGCCGTAATTCTTTGGTCTTTTTCGGGCACATTCGATGTATTACCGGCCATATCATATTTCATGGAGCTGGAGGTATCGACCATGACGATGACGTCGATGCCGTTATCCACGGGAACGCCGGAGGCGGAAAGCTCGACCTTTGCGATACCGGTGCTTTGGAAGTCCACGCCGACTGCCGACTTATCGACCTTGACGGAGCCGGGATCCGGATACTGCGGATAGTCGTTGGGGGGAGTCTTCTCGTTGACGATCAGCGTGTAACCGGTTTGGGTAAAGGTCTGACCGCCGTAGGAATAGGTCACCGTCAGATTGGGATATGTACCCACGACGGAGGTATTGAAGTCGCCGGAGAGCATATTCACGGTGACGGGGATCGTCACGTCATAGCTTGCTCCGTTAAAGGGCGTAACCGTCAGGGTGACGGTGCTGTGGGTCTTGGCGGCACTGCCGCTGCCCACCGTAACGTAGCCCTCATAAGAATCGATGCTCTTGAACGTAACCGTTTCATCGGGAACGATGTGGATCGTCATCGTGCCAAGGGTACTGGTCTTGCCGTTGGCGGTGTATTTAATGTAAGCGGGGTAGTTACCGACTGCGGAAGCCACGTCAGACCAATCGACGGTAAAGTCGGTCACGGTTGTGGCGCCCGCGCCGCTTGCGCTGTTGGCTTTCTGGACTGTGATGTCATTTTTGATGGTATTGCGGGTCTCGTTCGTCCAATCGCTCAGCGCGATGGTGTAGCCGTTTGTGTAGCTTGCTTTGACGTAGGTAGACGTTGCAGGGAGATCGGTTTTCTCGTAGAAATAGACAGATGTGGCATTATTTGCCTTTCTAGTTGTCGCCCATTCACCATCATTATTTTGCAAGTAAACGCCTGAAGTGGAAAGCTTATTCTTACTATATGTCCATTTGCTACTATAGTCGTTGGAATAATACAAGTGCTTTCCCCATCCAGGATAGCATAGATAACCACTATCATTTTTGAGCGTAAAACTTGTATTAGAACTTGCTGTCCAAACAGCTTTTCCATCTACGCTGCTAATGTACGGAACAGAACTCTTGGTGTCTGCACCCAATACAGTAACCGGTTCATTGTCAACTTTATCTCCGTTTGCATTATGGCTCACGGCATTTGCACTGCCTGCGCTGTTGCTCGTTGCAATGACATAGTCACCGTTTGCCTGGGGACCATCTACCAGTTTGTAAATCGTTTCGGTGCTGCCCGGGAACTCGATCCAGTCACTCGATGCCGTGGAGCCGGTTTTCTGCTCTGCGGTCAGATAGGTGCTGAAATGAGTGGCGGTGAACACGAAGTAATTTCCGCCTGCAATGCGGACGGTCGTGCCGGTCAGCTCTTCCAGTGCATTCGTCTGCTCATTATAATAGTAGCCGACCGCACGGCGGGAGGAAACCGGCATGGCGAGGATCACATCTTCACCGTCATATTCATCCGCTGCGGTAAAGTCATAGGCATCGATCTGCCATTCGAAACCTTCGGCCGCTGCAGGCAGGCATGCTTCGATGTCCGTGGTATCCGAAATCGGCTCGGCGGATTCCACCAGAGCCGAGTCCGTCAGCACGCCGGTGCCGGAAACCGCACCCAGTACAGTCACGGAAACCGTGCAGCTCAGATCGCCGTAGGTGACCTCAACAGAGTCTGCGCCTCTTGCTGCTGTCGGCGTACCGACCGTCACCTGATCTGCGCGCAGCTCTTCGGTGCTGTCATCGTCATAGGTCACGGTAAAGGTATAGTTTGAAAGGTCAACGCTGTCGGGCGTGCAGAAGATTTTCGCATCACCAATGTCTGCAGCCAGTGAGACCGGCGTTTTCACAACCGGAGCCAACTGCAGATTCAGCTGCTCCGTGCGAGGAGATGCATAAACCGTCAGATTCTTCACTTCCGTGTTGCCCGTGTCCTTTTCCACGTTCTGCACACCGCGTGCTTTCAGATTGTGGACGCCGGATGCACTGTAACGGGAAACGGTCACGGTGGTATCTGTGATTGCAAAGACCGACATGGTCAGCGTATCGTCAACGCCGCTGGTATTCGTCGTGCCCGAGCCTTTGTCGGTATAGTAGCCGACATAACCGGCGTTCATGTAGGTGAACGCCAGATTATATGCCTGATAGGAGCTCTGGCTGCCTTCGTTGGCGATGTTGATGCTGTCGCCTTCGGGCAGATAGATGCAGGCGCCACCGAGATAATTATCCCAGCCGTGGGAATGGTCATGGCCGAACAGGTAGATGATGTTCAGACCGGCTTGGCCGCCTGCCTGCAAAACGTCAAAGATGTACTTGGCATATTTGCCGTCGCCGTCATTCTTGGTACGCAGAGAATAGTGCAGCGGCAGATGGGAAACGACGAAAATGGGCGCAGTAAAACCGTCTGCGACCTTGCCGTTCAGATAGGTCTGCAGATTGTCCGCTGCCGTTCTGATCCGGCTTGCGTCATTGTTGTACCACTGGTAGTCATCCTCATCGATGACGTATACGCCGTATTTGCCGCTATCCGGATCATGTGCGCCGGTGCCGGAAAGGCCGCCGGTGCCCTGCGTGACCTGATCGTGGTTGCCCTGCACGTAGACCTCATGCAGATCGGTGCCGTAAAAGCCCTCCACGGTGTTTTTCAGCTGATTCAGATGCGGCTGCAGGGCGCTTCCCGACGTAGGGTACTCGTTGGTATAGTCACCCGAAAACAGGAAGCCATCTATCGAAAGATAGTCCTCCTGCATCTGTGTCAGAATGGCTGTTACGTTCGCAACGCCCTCCGTATCACCGCCCGGTGCCTGAAAGTCCGAGCCTGCGATCACGACCGTCGGCGTGCTGCTGCCGCCCTCTGCCGCAAATGCCATAACGGGCAGAAGACCGCACAGCATGACAAGTGCGAGGAAAAGAGCTACGATTCTTTTACTGAAAGTATGCTTCATCGTCATCCAATCCTTTCAAACATACTCAAAATCTACAAGTGTATTCCCGGCACAAAGCCGGTGCAGCCGCGCCCGACACGGAAAACGTCAAAAGCAGCGTATAGCTCGGCAATTTTATTCATCATGTATTATAACGATTCTCTCCAGCAATTTCAAGTAAGCGTTTGCTTATTTACATAATTTTTTTAGGAAATCTTTGTTCCTTCCGGCTATCATCGCAAAAAGACGGCTGCGGATAGGTTTTTTTCGCAGCCGGTTGACAGAATATTGTCGAACGGGCGCAAAAAAAAGAACCGCATCATTGAAAAACGTAGGAAGATATACTATATTATAGAATTAGTGAGTAATGCCTTTCGACAGCTTTCGTCATAGATTGAGGAGATACGCATGGTTCTGTCCCATCCGGAACAAATGCTTCTTGAAGCCATAAGAGCGGCAGTTCGCAATGAACGCGCTGCATGGGAGAAGCCCGTTTCCGATGCGGATCTGACGGCATTTTGGACTCTTGCCCGGTCGCACAAGCTGCTCCCGGCTGCCTTTGCGGCAGTCTGCGGCTGCGAAAGCGTCAGGCAGTCTTCGCTGTTTGATGCCTGTAAAAAGCAGGCAGCCCTGCAGATCGCACAGCAGACGCAGAAAACCTCCGACTTTCTTTCGCTGTACGGCGCCATGCAGACTGCCGGATTCCATCCGCTGGTGGTCAAGGGCATCGTCTGCAGAAGCCTTTGGCCGAATCCCGATCTTCGCATCAGCGCCGATGAGGATCTGCTGATTGCGGAGGAAGAGTTTTCTTCCTGCTGCCAATGGCTGCGGGATTACGGCTTGATGCCGACAGGCACGCCCTCGGAGCAGAGTTTTGAAGTCGGATGGCGCAGCGAAAGCGGCCCGATATACATCGAGCTGCATAAGGCACTGTTTGCTCCCGACTCCGATGCGCTTCGCGATCTCAATGCTTTTTTTGCCGATGCACACCGAAATGCCGATATTCTTTCGACGGAAAACGGCGTGCAGGTGTTGACGCTTTGTCCACAGGAGCATCTGCTGTATCTGCTTCTTCACGCCTATAAGCACTTTATCCACAGCGGCTTCGGCCTGCGGCAGGTCTGCGACATCGGCCTCATGGCGCGGCAGTATGCCGGGAGAATCGACTGGCAGCAGTTGTATTTGCAATGTGCGCAGGCACAGATTCTGCTTTTTGCGGCAGCCGTTTTTCAGATCGCCCGGCAGGTATTTGAGATCCAGTGGGAGCTTACAGATGGCTGGGCGGAGATTTCGGTTGACCATCAGCCGATGCTGCTCGATCTGATTGACGGCGGCGTCTACGGCTCGTCCGAGCCCGGTCGGCTGCATTCGGCTTCCGTCACGCTGAACGCCGTCGAGGCAGAGCGCCGCAGCGTACGCAGCAGTATCCTGTCCTCCGTCTTTCCGTCAAAAAGCAGGCTGGCCGGACGCTATCCGATTCTGAACCGGCATCCGGCGCTGCTGCCGATTGTCTGGATCGACCGGCTCGCAAAATACGCTGCGGAGTGCACAAAAACAAATTCCGGCTCCGCGCGCAGCAGTCTGCAGACTGCGAAGCAGCGCAGGGAGCTTCTCAGACTGTACGGGATCCTGCCGTAGGTTTTTTCTACCGCGCAGGCAGAGGTCTGCGCCGAAAACGGGCTTTTTCGCACAGTATCCAACATAGAATTAGTGGGGAACTCAGTCATGAATTTTTCCAGATACCGCGGGTATTTTGTCCTGCTGATGGATCTGATTTTGATATTTATCTGTAATTTCGCCCTGTTTCTGCCGGCACTGATCCGGGAGGACATCCGGCTTTACAATCTGCTGCTGCACATCGGACTTCTGCTGATCTGCTTCTTTATTATGCAGCTTCTTTTCAAAACATACGAAAGCCTTTGGCGTTATGCCGAAAGCCGGGAATATCTGCTTCTGTTTTCCGGCATGGCGTTTGGCTTTCTGCTTTACTGCGTTCTGAATCTGATCCTGGATACGAACCGTATTTGGATCACGCAGGCCCTTACCGGCACGGCGCTGGCACTGCTTTTCATGCTGCTGTTCCGATTTTCCTATCGAATCTATCGGAGAAGCGTAAACGGCTTCAATGCAAATGCGGGTAAGAAAAGCATTGCGATCATCGGTGCAGGAAGCGCGGGCGCCGCTTTGGCGGCTGAGCTTCTCAGCCTGCCCGATACCCGCTATCACCCCTATTGCTTTATTGACGACGATCCAGCCAAGAAAGGAAAGCGGATTCAGGGTATCCGCGTTTACGGTCCGATCAATGATCTGGAGGAAATCCTGCGCGATACGCCGGTCACGGAAATCGTTCTGGCCGCGCTGCATCTGCCGCTGGAGCGGCGGACGGAGATCCTCAACCTCTGTGCAAAGACCAACTGCCGGCTGCGGATCCTGGACGATCCCATTTCGCAGATTCAGTCCGGCAAGCCCTCCGATTCCAATCTGCGTTCGGTGCAGATTGAGGATCTTCTCGGCCGGAAGCAGGTGGAGCTGAACAACAGGCGAATCGCCGACTTCGTGGAGGACAAGACCGTTCTCGTCACCGGAGGCGGCGGTTCCATCGGCTCTGCGCTCTGCAGTCAGATCGCGGCCTATAAGCCCCGCCGTCTTGTGATCGTGGACATTGCGGAAAACTCGACCTATGATCTGCAGAATGAGCTGCTGCTTCGTTACGGCAGAGATTTCCCGCTCTCGGTCGAAATCGCCTCGGTTCGCGACCGGCAGAAGATCGATCGGATCTTTGAGATGTACCATCCGCAGCTGGTGTTCCATGCCGCTGCCCACAAGCATGTGCCGCTGATGGAAAGCTGCCCGGAAGAAGCCATCAAGAACAATGTGTTCGGTACATACAACACCGCCGTCACGGCAAGAAAGTATCACGCGGAGAAGTTTGTCCTGATCTCCACGGACAAGGCCGTCAATCCCACGAACATCATGGGCGCGACAAAATACCTCTGCGAACAGATCATTCAGAGTCTGCGAACGAAAAACGGAACCTGCTTTGCCGCTGTCCGTTTCGGCAATGTTCTCGGCTCCAACGGCTCCGTAATCCCGCTCTTCAGCAGACAGATCGCTCACGGCGGCCCCGTTACGATTACGGACAAGCGGATCATCCGCTATTTTATGACGATTCCCGAGGCAGCGCAGCTGGTTCTGGAGGCCGGTTCCTTTGCAGACAGCGGCGAGGTCTATGTACTGGATATGGGTGAGCCGGTGCGCATCATAGATCTGGCAGAGAAGATGATCCTTCTGTCCGGCTACCAGCCGTACACGGATATCGCAATTGAGGAGGTCGGTCTGCGGCCCGGTGAAAAGCTTTATGAAGAGCTTCTGACCGCCAGCGCAGATCTTGACCGAACGGAAAACGAAAAGATATTTGTTGAAAAAGCAGCACCGGCAGATCCGGATGTTATGGCCAAAATGCTGGACGAGCTGGCAAAGGCCGCGGAAAGCGGCGACCGCGAGGAAATTTTCCGGATGCTGCACCGGATGGTGCCTACCTTCCGTGAGCCGGAGATCGTGAATGCGGAGGCCATCCGCACGCAGGTCTGTACCGAATCAGCATAATCTTCCGGCAGCGGATATCATCTGAAAGGAATGACATGAAGAATCGCAATAAAAACGTCCTGTGGATTTTGGGCATACTGGCGCTCGTGCTGGCACTCACCGCCCTATGGCAGCGGAACAATATAAAAGCCCTTTTCTATGGGCTGCGTATGTCCTCCGACTCTCTGGAGCAGCAGATGCACGATTCCCGGAAAGTCATGGACGAGGCGATGGAAGAATTCCATATTGAGCCGCACACCTTTTCAGATGAAGAGATCGCCGCCCTTACTGACGGCACGCTCAGCATTGAAACTGCTGCAGAGCTACTGCTGGGAGAGCCGGAGCAGCAGGAGCCCGTGCCCGATGCTCCCGCGCAGGAGCAGGCGCAAGCCCCTGCCGTCGAAAAGCCGGCTGGCGCACCCGCACCGCAGCAGCCTGCCGTGCAGAGTGCCGCACCTTCCGTGGACGATCAGATCCAGCAGTGCATCGCACAGATGTATGTTCTGCAGGCAACATATGAGGGAAAGCTGGACGCGCTCGTGCAGAGCGTGATCGACGAATACAGTTCCGGCGAGCTGACGCAGGAACGCAAGCAGCAGGCGATTGCCGGCAGGATTTCCGAGGCGCTGGCGCTGGAGAGCGAATGTGACGCGCAGGTGGACGAGGTTCTGACGAAGCTGCGCTCGCTGCTGGCGGACGCCGGCAGAGACGATGCGCTGGTCGTTCAGATCGAGCAGACCTATCAGGAACAGAAAAGTCTGAAAAAAGCACAGTACCTGAAACAGTATCAGGGCGAGTAAACTTGAACGGAGAATTGCGATGATTGACCTGCATTGCCATATCCTTCCGGGTGTGGACGACGGCGCTGCCTCGGAAGAGGAAAGCTGCATGATGGCCCGGACTGCAGTCGAAAGCGGCGTCAGCGCAATCGCCGCAACACCGCATTGCAATGTCCCGAATCAGTTTGATAATTATCCGGACGCAGATCTTGCAGGCCGGTTTCGCCGGTTTTCGCAGATGCTCCGGCAGCAGGAGATCCCGCTGACAGTTTACCCCGGCATGGAGGTCTATGTCACGGCGGATCTTCCCGCACTGATTGAAAAGAGAAAAATCCTGACGCTGGCCGGCAGCCGGTATCTTCTGATAGAGTTCGGCTTTGACGCCCCCGCCATTTTCATGCATGACATGCTGCATGCCGTCATGAGTCTCGGACTGGTTCCGGTCATTGCCCATCCGGAACGGTATTACTGCGTTCAGGATGAACACGAGCTTCTTTTCCGCTGGGCAGAGCAGGGCTCTGTCCTGCAGATCAACAAGGGCAGCCTTTTCGGTATGTTCGGCCGCCATGCGGCGCAGACCGCATACTGGTCGCTGGCGGAAGGATGCGTCCATCTTGTCGGCAGCGACGCCCACAGTCCCTTCCGCCGCACCCCCAGACTGGAAGAGGCCCGTGACTGCATCTCGCAGTTCAACTGCCCCGAAATCGCGGATTTCCTGCTTCAGGATAATCCGCAGCATATCATCAACAATGATCCCGTACAACCGGTTTTTGCAGAATTCTGATCGGAACGAGGAATACCGCTATGAAACGACTTCGTATTTTCACCTTTGCCATCCTGCTGATCTCGGCAGTCCTGCTCGTCATCTCCACCCGTCTGCGTGCAGTCCGAGCAGACAACACTCTGCCGTCTATCACGATCTCTGAGCAGCCGCTGATTCTTTCCACCGCAGGCCACGGCACCGATGCTCTTTTGGAAGGCGTCACCGCCTATGATGAAAAAGACGGCGATCTGACCGGGAAGATCCTTCTGCAGGATATCTCGCTGCAGGAGGGGAACCGGATGAAGGTGAGCTATGCGGTCGTTGACAGCAGCAGACATGTTGCTTCTGCAAGCCGGATTGTGGAATATGAAGATTATGTTCCGCCCCGGTTTTCTCTCAACGCACCCCTGCGCTACTCCCCCGGAAATTCCATTCAGATCAAAGACCGGCTGACCGCCTTTGATCTGATCGACGGAGATCTTTCCGATCAGATCCGGGTAAACGCCAACAATCTGATGCCCTATTACGAAGGGACTTATCCGGTCACCTTTGAGGTGAGCAATTCGCTGGGTGACACCGCAGGCATCACGCTGGGCGTGGTCGTACGGACACCGGTATCCGGTGAACCCGACATTCGTTTAAGCGAGTACTTGGTCTACATCCGGCAGGAGGACGCATTTGATCCGATGGACTATCTTGCGTCCGCCGACGGCGGCAGTCCTGTTTCCTCAGCGCTGCCGAAAGGCGGTCTGCAGAAGGGTGTCAATACGGTGACCTATTCCTGCACCGGGGCAAACGGTGTCCCCGGCAGCACGGTTCTTTATGTTGTGGTAGAGTGAGGAAAAAAGATGAAAGACCAGGAATCCTTCCTTCTTCGTGAATTGAATCCCATCTGTCTGGTGCGGCGGATTCTGCGCGAGCTGCCCACGATTCTGGCAGCCGGACTTGCCGCCGCCATGCTGATGGGCGCAGCGCTGCAGCTGTTCTATAAGCCGGAATATACATCCTCCGCAACCGTGGCAGTACGCGCAAAAAGCAGCAGCTCGTCCTCTGTGCTTTCCGATCTGAGTCTGTCATCGGAAATTGCCGATACATTTACCCAGCTTTTTGAAAGCAACATGTTCGGCGGCGT
Organism: Oscillospiraceae bacterium; assembly: GCA_016296635.1. Taxonomy (GTDB): domain Bacteria; phylum Bacillota; class Clostridia; order Oscillospirales; family Oscillospiraceae; genus CAG-170. The sequence goes on along the minus strand of JAEDIZ010000002.1, from coordinate 40,276 downwards.
TGCCGCGAGCCAGCTCGGCGTATCCAGTCTGCCGGGCAGACTGAACGCATCGGTCATTCCGGAAACGAATCTTCTCGTCCTTCGTGTGACGGCGGATTCCCCGGACGATGCATTCCGTACCCTGAATCTGCTGCTGCAAAACTACAATACGGTTTCGGAATATGTGTTTCAGAATGTGCTTCTGAAAGAACTGAGCAGCCCCACGGTGCCTTCGGCGCCCTCCAACCCGCTCTCTGTGCGTCAGATGGTCAAGCGGACATTTCTGGCAGGCTGCGCAGCGATGGTGGTAATTCTTCTGGCTGTGACCATTCTCTCCGACACGGTGCAGACGGGCCATGCGTTCCGCAGAAAGCTGGATGCCGATCTGCTGCTGACCGTCCATCATGAGGAGAAAAACAAGACCCTTCGCAGCCGGGCGAAGCATATCAACAAAGGCCTGCTGATCACCATGCCCATCGCCAGCTTCCGCTTTACCGAGGAGATCCACCGGCTGGCAACGCTCACGGAAGCTGCAGTCAGAAACGGTGAACGGAAGATCATCCTTGTTGCCAGTACAGAGGAAAACGAGGGGAAATCCACGGTGGCCGCCAATCTGGCGCTGGCTTTGGCGCAGGAAGATAAAAATGTTCTGCTGATCGATGCGGATTTCCATAAGCCTTCGCAGTTCAAGCTGCTGGAAGCCGTTCCGAAGCATGATCTTTCTGCGATCATCCGCGGCAGACAGGCCTGCCAGCCGCAGCTTCTGAATCAACTCGGCATCCGGGTTCTGTTTTCCAAAAAGCCGGACAGCCGCGCTGCGGAGCTGCTTGCCTCGGAAAGCATGAAAACAATCCTTGAAAAGGCCCGGGAGCAGATGGACTACATCGTGATCGACTCTCCCCCCATGGCGCTGTTTTCCGATGTGCAGATTCTGGCTGATCTGGCTGATCTGTCCATTCTTGTTGTCCGGCAGGACGCGGCTCCGGCAGGCAGAGTGAACGATGCAATCGACACGCTGCGTCAATGCCGCGCCGAGCTTCTCGGCTGCGTTTTCAATGATGTCCGTACCTCTTCCCTTTCCAGCGATCACTACGGATACGGCTATGGTTACGGATACGGCTATGGTTACGGATACGGCCACTACGGTTACGGTCATTACGGCTATGATCATTACGGCTACGGCAGCAGCAAGCATCACAGTAAAAGCAGCAAGTAAGTGGAGGCATTCGATGGAAGAACATAAAACAGATCGGATTGAGGAAGAAAAGGTCGACCTTTTCCGGTTGCTTCAGGAGTTCCGGAAGGTGCTTCGCCGACTCTTCTGGTTCCCGCTCGCGCTGGCGATTCTCTGCGGCGCTTTTCTCGGGATCCGTCAATGGCGGAGCTATGTGCCGATGTATGAATCCTCGGTCACCTTTGCCGTCCAGCTCGTCAGTTCCTCTCTGACCGATATCGGCGGCAGCTCCGGATACTATGACAAAGCCGTCGCAGAGCAGCTGAGCAAAACCTTCCCCCATCTGCTGCAGTCAGAGCTGATGCGGAACAAGCTGCAGTCTGCCATGGGCGTAGGCCGGCTCGGCGGGTCGATCTCGGCGCAGACGGTTGACAATACAAATATGTTCATGCTGCGGGTCACAAGCTTCGATCCGCAGACAGCTTACAATATTCTCAATGCTGTGATTGAAGTATATCCGGAGGTCGCGGAGTATGTGATCGGTCAGACCGGTCTGACGCTGCTGACGGAGCCTTCTGTGGCAGCAGCTCCCTATAACGCCTTCCGTCCGGCACGCACCATGGCCAAGGGTGCCTGCATCGGTCTTGCGGCAGGTCTGATCCTGATCTTCCTGTACAGTCTGACCCGCAGGACGATCCGCGAGCCGGAGGATGTACAGTCGCTTCTCAATCAGAAGTGCATTGCCGTTCTGCCGCTGGTGCGTTTCAAGCGGCGGGAAAAGAGCCTTGATCCGGCTGTATCGATCCTCGATGAGCAAGTTTCCGGCTCCTTTCAGGAAAGCATCCGCAACCTTCGCATCAAGCTTCTGCGCGAAATGGAAAAAGAGCAGCAGAAGGTGCTTCTTGTCACCAGCACCATGCCCGGCGAAGGAAAATCGACCGTGGCAGTCAATCTGGCCTTGAGTCTGAGTCAGAACGGTGCAAAGGTGATCTTCGTGGATCTGGATCTGCGCAAACCGTCTGCAAAAAAGATTTTGGGAATCAAGACAGAATCGCTCGGTCTTGCTGAGCTTCTGACAAAGAAGGGTGAGGATCCCGCCGATCATCTTCTGCAGGTGGGCAATTCCGGTCTTTATCTTCTTGCCGGTGACAATGCCTCCGGTAATGCCTACAAAGCGCTCCATTCCGGCAGACTCAGCACACTGATCGATGCGCTGCGCGAGCACGCGGACTACATTATCCTCGACACGCCGCCCAGCGGTATTCTCGCCGACAGCACCAGCATTTCCCGTGCGGCAGACGCTGCGATCTATGTACTGGGTGCAGGAAAAGTTGAAAGAGCCGGTGCTGCGGACGGCATCCAGTTCCTCAGCTCCAGCCGCATACGTCTTCTCGGGTGCGTTCTGAACGCCGCAAAAACCGGAAGCGGAAAGTACGGCTACGGATACGGTTACGGCTATGGCTACGGCTACGGATACGGAAAATACGCATCCTACGGCAGCAAAAAAAGTGCAGAAAAAAAGTACGCAAAATAAGCCGCAGCATCCCTTGCTGCGGAGCATCTGACCGATACAACAACGAGAGGAGTGACTTTAAACGGCAGAGCGAATGGTTGATACGCAGCGTTATCTGTCGGAGCTTGTCGGCCTGATCCGGCAGGGGCAGCAGGTCACGATTCCCGTTGCCGGATCAAGCATGACCCCCTTTCTGGCAGACGGCAGAGACCGTGTCCTGCTCCGGCTGCCGGATAGCCCTCTGAAACGGGGCGACATTGCGCTTTTCAGACGGCAGAGCGGCAGCTATATTCTGCACCGCGTCTGCCGGACAGATTCGGATGGTAATTATTACTTTGCAGGTGACGCACAGAGATCGGTCGAAGGCCCCGTTCCCGCTGGCAGAACGGTCGCAGTTGCGATCCGTGCGGAGCGAAAGGGCAGATGGATCGGTCCCGGCAGCTTTTGGTGGGAGTTTTTCGCAACGGTATGGCTCACGCTGCTGCCGCTTCGTCCCCTGCTTCTGAAAATATACGGCATGTTCCGCCGCTTCGGGAAAGGAGGCAGTTCGGATGGCTGATAAAAGCAGCGAACGTACAGTCCTCGGCTCCCGTTTTTTGGGGATCCTTCTCGAAAAGCGGAAAAACGGAACCTTCGGTGAGATCCTCTCGGACTGGAAATGGATCCTGCAGTATTCAAAGCGCTACCGCCGGTCGGTAGCAGTTTACGCGTTTTTCGGCATTCTCAGCACCTCTTTGAGTCTTCTGTCTGCCGTCGCCGGAAAATACACCATCGACATCATCACCGGTTATCAGACTTCAAAACTCGCCCTTGTGCTGGCAGTCATGATCGGCTCCGCCTTTCTGAGTCTTGGCCTGAGCAGCCTGACATCCTATGTCTGCACCCGCATCAGCCTGCGGATCACCACCGATATTCAGGCGGAGATCTTTTCCTCCGTACTGGATGCAAACTGGACAGCGGTAAACCGGTTTTCCAGCGGCGATCTGCTCAACCGGTTTCAAAATGATATCAGCGTTGTTTCCTCCAATGCCATCAGCTGGCTGCCCGATATCGGGATCGGCGTTTATTCTTTCCTTGCAACCTTCTTTGTGATCTGGCACTATGACCATGTCATGGCGCTGCTGGCGCTGGTCAGCGCTCCGTTCCTGCTGTTCAGCTCCAGACGAATTCTCGGCAAACTGCACCGGTACAACCGGGAGCTGAAAAAGATCAGCAGCGATCTTACAACCTGCGAGGCAGAAGCCTTTTACAATCTGGACACAGTCAAAAGCATGGGACTCACAGAACGCTTCGGCGCAGAATTCCGAAGCAGGCAGGAAGTTTTCCGCAAAGCGAGCCTCGACTGCAGCATGTTCACGATACGCGCCCGCGCCGTTCTTTCTCTGCTCGGCTCCGCAGTTCAGATGACTGCTTTCTGCTACTGTCTGTATCTGCTCTGGTCGGGCAAAATCGTGTACGGCACGATGACGCTGTTTCTGTCGCAGGGCAGCAGACTTTCCTCGACATTTCAAAAACTTGTATCCACCGTTCCGGCTTTTCTGACCAGTTCCGTTTCCGCCCATCGCATCCGGGAACTGCAGGAGCTGGAAAAGGAGCCGCATCTCGGCTGCGGCGATCTATCCGAAGAGGATAAAACGCATGGGCTCAGCGTCTGCGCAGAGGATCTGCACTTCTCCTATTCGGAGCATGAAATTTTCTCCGATGTCTGTTTCCGGGCAAATCCCGGTGAGATCGTTGCGCTGATCGGCCCGTCCGGCGAGGGAAAGACCACCATGCTCCGCCTCCTGCTCGGGCTGATCTCGCCCGACCGGGGCAGCATGTATCTGAAAACCGGTGACGGCAGAAAGCTGCCTGCCAATGCAGATCTGCGTGCCTGCTTTTCCTATGTCCCGCAGGGAAACACCATGCTCTCCGGCACGATCGCCGAAAACCTGCGTATGGGAAAGGCAGATGCTTCTGACGAGGAGCTGGAGCAGGCGCTCCGGCTGGCGTGCGCATGGGAGTTCGTTTCCCAGCTGCCGGAAGGCATGAACAGCTCGATGGGCGAACGCGGCCGCGGCTTCTCCGAGGGACAGGCGCAGCGTATCGCCATTGCAAGAGCGATCGTCCGCAACGCGCCCATTCTTCTTTTGGATGAAGCGACCTCTGCTCTGGATGCCGACACTGAAAAGCAGGTGCTGCAGAACATCATGTTCCGTAACCCTGCGCAGACCTGCATCGTTACCACGCACCGTCCCAGCGTTCTGCACTTGTGCAGCCGTGCCTTTCTGATCCGCGCAGGCGCTCTGCAGGAGCTTTCCGGCGATGAGGTTGTCCGGGCGGCGGAAAACATCGCCGCAGTTTAAGAAGATCGAAGCCGTCTTTATCATTCTTGCAAAAAGGAACAAATATGTTATACTGAATTAAATAACAGTTTTAGCACCCAGTTTCATTCCGGGTGGAGTTAAGGAGGCAACAACATGAAAAAGCGCAGAGTTTTGGCTGTTTTTCTGGCAATTGCAGTACTGATGTGCATTGCACCGACTGCGTTTGCCGCTGGCAGCGCACCGACTTCGGAAAAGCTGAATCCCGACAAAATCGTGTACGGCGACGGCGTCATTCTCGGCAAGCAGGCAACAGCCCTCTCCGGCACCGACGAGACCAATCTGACCCTGTCTGTCACTGCACCCGCATCCACCGGTCCGGTTGCCGTTGAATTCGTTCTGGACGGCACCGACAGCTTCAACGATCTGACAGACAAGGTCTATATCAACGCCCTTGCCGACAGCGTTCGTACTCTCTTCGGCAGCAGAGAAATCTATGTCGGCATTACGGTATTCGGCCGCTCCGCCAAGCAGGTGCAGGCCATGGCTCCGCTGGCTTCTCTGCCTGCAAACAGCACCGCAGTCATGGAAAGCGCCATCACCTGGCTTCTTCTGCCGGAATCTCTCGGCACCAATGTGCAGTCCGGTATCCGCATGGGTCTTTCCGATCTGGCAGGAGCGCCGACAGGTGCTGAAAAGTACATGATTCTTGTCACCGACGGCGGCAGCTACTGGTGGCTCGATTCGACCGGCAGCGCAGCCAACAACACCCTTGACGGCTCTTTGCTGATGAATGCCGATGCGGCAGACCTCCACTATTCCGCCTTCGATTCTCTGAGCGTTCTGGAAAGCAGAACAATCGGTGCCGATGCAAAGGCCTACACCGGCTCCGGCGCCCTTGCCGCGATCAAGGCCGATCCCAATGAATATACGAACTTTGAAACCGGTGTTTACTGGGCTTCCAAAGAACTGGACACCATTCCCGCCGCAGTAAAGCTGGTCACCTTCGGCCGTCCTTATTACAAGGATCGTGCAGATCTGACCGCGCTGACCAAGCTGGCAGGTGAATTCATCGCAAAGGCCAATGCCCGCTCCGTCTATTCTGCAGAAATGCCCGCAGACTGGCCTCTGACCGAAGCCATGAAGGGGCTTATGACCTCGTCCGGCGCCGCACTTCCTGCCGGCACCAAGATCATCGATGTCATGGGCAGAACGCACAGCTTTGAAACGGAAACCTATCAGTTTGACTTTGTCGCAGACAAGCCCGTTTCCGTCAAGGTGACGGACGCCATCGGCACTGTCATCTATTCGGACTCCGGTACCTTCGGCAGCTTGACCAGTCTGTCCCTTTCCGACGGATATAAGCTGGACATCAGCGGCGATAAGCTGACGCTGACCATGGGCAAGCCCCTGCTGGCCGGTCAGACGCTGGCGCTTTCCTTCACGGAAAAGCTCCAGTCGCGCAGCGATGTGAAAGGCAGCCATTATCTGCTGACCAACTATGAAGCAGATCTGGAAACGCCGGACACAACCGTCCGTCCCTTCCCCGAACCCTCCGTCAAATATGTGGTCGGCTCTCCCGATTCTCTGCTGAACACCAAGGATCACTATTCCTACATCATCGGCTATCCCGAAGGCGATGTCCGCCCGCAGGGCAATCTGACCCGTGCAGAAGCCGTCACCATCTTCTTCCGTCTGCTGACGAACGAGGCTCGTGATTTCTACTGGAACACCACCAATCCCTATTCCGATGTCATTCCCGCCAACTGGTTCAACAACGCCATCTCCACAATCACAAACCTCAACATCATCAACGGCTATCCTGACGGCTCCTTCCAGCCGAACGCTTCCATTACCCGTGCCGAGTTTGTAAAGATCGCTGTCGGCTTCTTTGATCACATCAACACCGTTTATGACGGACGCTTCACCGATGTCAGCAGAAGCGCATGGTATTCCGCCTATGTGCAGGCTGCATACGAACTGAAGCTGGTCGAAGGCTATCCCGACGGCTCCTTCCATCCGAATGATCCCATCACCCGTGCCGAAGCCTGCACCATCATCAACCGTACCATCGGCCGTATTCCGCACAAGGATCACCTGCTGAGCGAAAAGGTCATGGTCACATGGCCGGATAACCTGCCCGGCGCATGGTACTATGAAGCCATGCAGGAAGCAACCAACAGCCACGACTACAAGTGGATTGAAGTCAAAGATCGCACCGTTGAGGAATGGACAGAAAAGCTGCCGCAGCGTGACTGGGCCGCTTTGGAAAGAGAATGGTCCGATTCTCACTCCGCTCCCTTCAACGGCGAAGTTGTCAACTGATGCTTTTGCTCTGAACCGGCTTCTTTGATTTTTGAAGAAGCACTGGAAGCATGTTTATAAAAACCGTCCCTGATGAATTTATCAGGGACGGTTTTTCGTCTGCAGTTTTGTTTGCTTTCTCCAGTCTCCACCATTCAGGCAGATGACAGCACAGGCTTGTAAATCCGCAGGAAAATGATATAATTTTTCAATAGCATACAGAAAATTTATATACCGAAAAAGGATGGGTTTCCATATGAAGATTGCAATTCTCGGGGCAGGCTCTATTGCGCAGAAGATGGCGCAGGCGGTCTGCGGACTGGGCGGCGACATTGAGCCGTATGCCGTTGCCTCGCGGGATGCCGCCCGGGCAGAAGCCTTCCGGCAGAGCTGGGGTTTTGAAAAGGCTTACGGTTCTTATGAGCAGATGCTGTCGGATCCGGCGGTCGATCTGGTCTATATTGCAACACCGCACCCGTTCCATTATCCGCAGGCAAAGCTCTGTATCGAATACGGCAAGCCCGTTCTGGTGGAAAAGCCGTTCACTGTCAATGCACAGCAGGCCGCCGAGCTTTTTGCGCTGGCCGAGCAGAAACATGTATTCATCACCGAAGCGATCTGGACGCGCTATATGCCAAGCCGCAGCATCATTGACGATCTTCTCGCTTCCGGCGTCATCGGCACGCCCTATATGCTGACGGCCGATCTGTCCTATCCCATCTCGCAGAAGCCGCGTCTGTTCGATCCGGCGCTGGCAGGCGGTTCGTTGCTGGATATCGGTCTGTATCCGATCCATTTTGCATCCATGGCCTTCGGCGATGATATTGAAAAGATCTCCGGCACCTGCACTTATCTCGATACGGGTGTTGATGCGCAGGACAGCATCACCATGACCTACCGGGACGGACGGCAGGCCGTTCTGACCTGCTCCATGTTTGCCTCCTCGCACCGGTTCGGCATCATCTACGGCAGCGAGGGATACATCCACTGCACCAACATCAACAACATCTCCGCCATTGAGGTGTTCGATTCTTCCCACCGGCGGATCCGGGAAGTGCCGGTGCCGCAGCAGATCAACGGCTACGAATATGAGGTTCTGGCCTGTCGGCAGGCTCTGGCGGAGGATCGTCTGGAATGTTCTGAAATGCCGCACACAGAAACTGTCCGCATTCTGCAATGGCTTGATCAGCTCCGCGCCGGCTGGAATATCCGGTATCCGTTTGAATAACCGCCGCCTTGCGTTCCTCATTCTATTTCACTGAAATATAATTCTTGATTTATTACAAACAAAAATCTGTTTTTATTATCAGCCGTCTTCGCGCTATACTGAAAAAAACACACAGGATGTATTGTCCATGGAACTGAACCGTCAGATTTCGGCATTAAATCCCTCTGCCTCCATGCAGCTCATGGCAAAGGCCAAAGCCATGAAAGCGGAAGATCCTTCCATCATCGATCTCGCCGGCGGTGAGCCGGATTTTGATACGCCTGCAAAAATCGTGCAGGAGGCCGTCCGCCAGCTGCAAAGCGGCTACACCCACTACACCGTCGGCCCCGGTCTTCCGGAGCTGCGCGCCGGCATTGCAAAGAAGCTCGCCGGGGAAAACGGCTGCAGCTACACGCCCGACGGCGTCATCGTCACGCCGGGTGCGAAGTACGCCATCTATCTGTCCATCCGGGCGCTGGTCAATCCCGGTGACGAGGTGCTGTATCTGAACCCCTCGTGGGTTTCCTATATCTCCATCATCGAAGCCTCCGGCGCGGTGCCCGTGGGCGTCGATCTGCGCTATGAAAACGACTATCGGCTGGAGCCGGAAGCGTTGGAGGAAAAGGTTTCCGAAAAAACAAAGTCGCTCATCATCAACTACCCCAACAACCCCACCGGTAAACTGCTGCACGAAGAGGATCTGGCGGTACTCAAAGCGTTCCTGCAAAAGCATCCGAATGTTTTTGTCATCTCCGATGAGATCTATGAGCGCATCCGCTATGACGGAAAGGAGAACCTCTCCCCCGCCGCCGACAAGGACTTGGCGGAACGCATCATCACCGTTAACGGGTTTTCCAAGAGCGTGGCCATGACCGGCTGGCGCATCGGCTATCTGGCCGCGCCGGAGCCTATCGCCAAGGTCATCAACAAGCTCTTCCAGCATACCATCACCAATGTCAGCGGCTTCATTCAGAAGGCCGCCATTACGGCGCTGACCTGCAAAACGGAAATCGAGGCCATGCGGCAGCAGTTTGAAGCAAGGCGCGATCTGTTCGCAGACGGTCTGAACGCCATCGAGGGCGTCGAGTGCCGCAAGCCGGAGGGTGCTTTCTATGCGTGGGTACAGTTCGATCTTCCCGGCATGGACTCCTCCGCCGTCACCGAATTTATACTGCATAAGGCAAAAGTCGTCGGCGTGCCCGGCATTGCCTACGGAGAAAGCGGGAAGAGCTGTATGCGCTTCTCTTTCGCCGCATCGGATGACGCACTCCGGCAGGCCGTCAAAAACATTGCAAATGCAATGGAGGAATACAGAAATGGCAAATAATCTGATCGTCAGGGATTTTGCAAGACCTTCCAAAGATCTGATCGAACGCTTTCGGGCGCTGCCGGTCGCAAATATCGATGATGCCATCGACCGTCTGCAGGCCATCGATCCCGCCATCCGTCCCCTTTCCGATCAGGGCAAGCTTCTCGGCCCGGCGTTTACGGTCAAGGTAGCGCAGGGCGATAATCTGCTGCTCCACGCCGCCATGGATATGGCAAAGCCCGGCGACGTCATCGTCATCGATGCCGGCGGATATGAAGGACGCGCCATCTTCGGTGCGCTGATGGCCACCTATCTGAAGGTGCGCGGCATGGCAGGCATCGTCTGCGACGGCGCGATCCGCGACAAGGATGAGCTTGCCGAACTGGAGGGCTTCCCCGTCTATGCCCGCAGCGCCACCCCGGACGGCCCTTATAAAAACGGTCCCGGCGAGATCGGTACCCCCGTCTGCATAGGCGGGCGCATCGTGCATCCCGGCGACATCGTGGTCGGTGACGGTGACGGCGTTCTGTTCCTCGATCCGGCAAAAGCGGAAACCGTTGCAGATGCCACAGAGAAGATCAAAGACATGGAGGACGGCCTCATGGAGGGTATCCTGCAGGGAAAGTATGACCGCCCGTGGGTCAAAGCCAAACTGGAAGCGCTTGGCTATACCCTTGAATAAACAAATCCAAAAGGCTATAAACATAAAAAATCCATTTTCTTTTCTCGCATTGGGATCAGATTTTGCAGAAGGGCAGGGCGCCGTCATGGCATATACAAAGGAAGAGATCCACGCAATCGTGCAGAAGCAGCGGTCTTTCTTTCGTACCGGAAGGACGCTTCCCATCGGCTGGCGGATCGAACAGCTGAAAAAGCTGAAGCAGGCCGTCGTTTCCCATGAGGAAGCTTTCGAGCAGGCGCTCAGCGCCGATCTCGGCAGGAGCGCGGCGGAGGCCTATCTCTGCGACATCGGCCCGATCATCACCGAGATCAACGAAACCATCCGCAGCCTTCGCAGATGGGCAAGACCGGAGCATCATTTCAGCGGTCTGATGTGCTTTCCCAGCACAAAAACGACGGTCTACAAAATGCCCTACGGCGTCTGCCTGATCATCAGCCCCTTTAATTTCCCGATCCTGCTCACCCTCGGTGTGCTGACTGCCGCCATCGCCGGCGGCAACACCGCCGTCATCAAGGCCAGCGCAAAATCCGCCGCCTGCACCGCGGCATTGAAAGACTTCATCGCCGAAGTTTTCCCGGCGGAATACGTCACGCTGATCGACGGCGGTCACGACACCGCAGACCTTTGCCTCTCCGAACGCTTTGACAAAATTTTTTACACCGGCTCGCCCTCTGTCGGAAAGCACGTGCTGGCCTGCGCGGCGGAAAATCTGACCTCGACTGCACTGGAGCTTGGCGGAGAGACCGGCAACTGGTGTATCATCCGCAAAGACGCCGATCTGCGCGACGCCGCGCGGAAAATCGCCTTTTTCAAGCTCTGCAATGCCGGTCAGATCTGTATCAACATCAATCAGATCGCCGTGGCGGAGGAAGTAGCGGAAGACTTTTTGCAGGAGCTGAAAGCGGCCTTTACAAAGCAGATCGGCGCCTGTCCCGCCGAAAATGAGGAATATCCGAAGCTCATCACGCAGGCGGCATATGACAAGTGCGCTGCTCTGGCTGATTCCTGCCGCGACCGCATCATCTTCGGCGGCACCGGAGACCGCGAAAACCGCCGCTACGCGCCGACCCTGATCTATCCGGTGCGCGCAGACGAGCCTATTGTGCAGCGGGAGCTTTTCTGTCCGCTGCTGCCCATCGTTCCTTTTAAGGACAGCGAAGTGCAGCCGCTTCTCGATCTCATCGCCGAACGTGAGCATCCGCTGGCGCTCTATCTCTTCACGAAAGACCTCGTCTGGGCGAAAGCCGTCATGCAGACGCAGCAGTACGGCGGCGGCTGCATCAACGAGGTCTGCATCCACATGATGGTCAAGGGCGTGCCCTTCAACGGAACCGGTCATTCCGGCATGGGTGCCTACCACGGTGAATGGGGTTTCCGGGAATTCACGCACCCGTCCACCGTTCTCACCGGCAGGACGAAGCTGAATCTTCCCCTCCGAGAGCATCCTTATACCGGAAAGGCCGGAAAAAGGAAACTGCAGCTGCTCCGAAAATTTGAACGCTGAACAAAAACCAAACCGGACACCGCTTTCAAAACGATGTCCGGTTTTTTCTGTCTTTTGCCGCAAAAATCTTCTTTTTCTTCAGAAAACGCAGTTGACAAACACAGCCGAGGCGAGGATAATAACAAGCTGTGGCTGCGTTTCGCAGCAGTATTTTTGTCTGTCACAGAAGGGATCATCCATGGAAACCTCATCGCAGCGGCATTCTGTTTTTTCCGCTCTGCTCGCGTTTGCAAAAAAGAATGCCGTCATGGTCATTGCACTTTTAGCCGCCGTCATCACCAGCTTTTTTGTGCCGGTGGACAAGACATATCTCGGCTATTTTGACTTCAAAACGCTGACCTGTCTGTTCTGCGTGCTGGCCGTTGTCTGCGCGCTGAAGGATATCCGTTTTTTCTATATTCTCGCCCGTAAAATCGTGCAGCTTTTCAAAAACGCCCGCGTCTGCATCCTTGCTTTGGTCTACATCACCTTCATCGGCTCCATGCTCATTGCCAACGATATGGCGCTTCTGACCTTTCTTCCGCTCGGCTACCTCGTTCTGACCACGACTCAGAAGGAAAAATACATGGCGTTTACCTTTATCATGCAGAACATCTCCGCAAATCTCGGCGGAATGCTCACCCCCTTCGGCAATCCGCAGAATCTGTTTCTCTATACGAAATTCGAGATCCCGAACGGGGAGTTTCTGCGGATCATGTCCGCGCCGTTCATTTTTTCCGTCCTGCTGATCACGCTTTGCTGCTTCCTTTTCGTCAGACCGGAGCCGCTCGAGCTGTCGGATGAGCCGGTTTCTCTCAATCCTGCCCGCACGGCCCTGTATCTGGCACTCTTCGCCCTTGCCATCGTCATCGTGTTCAGAGGCATCCCCTACTGGATCGGTCTGATCGTCATTCCGCTGGTGCTTCTGTTTGCTGACCGCAAGGCTCTCGGCATGGTGGACTATCCGCTGCTTTTTACTTTTGTATTCTTCTTCATCTTTTCCGGCAACATGGCGCGCATTGCGCCCGTCCGTGCCTTCTTCTCCGGACTGCTGAACAAAAACACTCTGCTTTTCAGCACACTTTCCTGCCAGTGCATCAGCAATGTTCCCTCCGCCATTCTGCTCTCGCAGTTCACCGGAAATTACCGGGATCTGCTGGTCGGTGTGAACATCGGCGGTGTCGGCACGCTGATCGCATCCCTCGCCAGTCTGATCACCTTCCGCGAATATGTCCGCCACAATCCCGGCAAGGCAGGCACTTATATTTCAGAGTTCTCACTGTTCAATTTCTCTTTTCTCATTCTGCTGATCGGATTCATGACGCTTCTGAAGCTGCTCTGATCGGTTCAAGCATCACAAAGGGAGGGTTTTCCATGCGGATCTGGTTTTTGCGCCACGGCGAAACAGACTGGAATGTTCAGCATCTCTATCAGGGCTGCACGGACATCCCGCTCAACGAAAACGGAAGAGAGCTTGCCCGGCTGACCGGAAAGGGCATGCAGGACATTTCCTTCGATCTTTGCATCACCAGTCCCCTTGTACGCGCCGCGGAAACCGCAGCTCTGATTCTGAAGGAAAACCGGTTTTATCCGGCAGCAAAAGAGCTGATTTCATGGCCCGGCGGCACGCTCGGTGAACACTTCGGGATGCGCTTTTACACGGATGCACGGATCAAGGAGATCCGCTTCGGCATCTGGGAGGGGCTCTGCTATCAGGGGCCAAACTACAACCTGCCGCTACACCGCTTTTCCTCGATCTGGGACGATCTCTATGATGAGGAAACACCCGAGGGTGCGGAGCGCAAGCTGGATCTTGTGAAACGGGTTTCTGTCTTTCTCGATGCATTGGCGGAGCACTTCGGCGGCACGGACTGCAACATTCTGATCGTATCCCACGGCGGCGTATGCAGGGCGCTGAACTACATTCTGGAAGGCGACATCCGCACACCGACCCGAAACTGCAGCGCAGCCGTTTTGGACTACGACGAAGGAAACGGCTACCGCATCACAGAGCGCAGAGCATTCGCTTGACATCGACAACCGCGCCTGCTATACTGCAGATACTTCTCCTGCCGCAGATCGGCTGCGGTTCAGTCTGAACAGACCGGAGTGACAGCTCACGGCCGGGTTACGAAAGTAACAGTGGTCATTTGCCCACGGGACAGTAATTTGTTTTTTTACTGGCTTCGTGGGCTTTTTGTATACCGTTTCGAAATACACGCATACAAACCGAAACAGATATCCTGATTATTGGGAGGGACTGCCATGAAACACAAAACCGCCGTATCCATGCCGACCGGCGGCAAGACTTCCGAACAGACCGCCGTCCGGGTTTCCAACATCAGCATCCTCGCAAATATTCTGCTCAGCGTCTTCAAGCTCGCCGCCGGTTTTCTCGCGCATTCCGGCGCCATGATCTCCGACGCGATCCATTCGGCTTCGGACGTTCTGAGCAGCATCATCGTGATCGTCGGCATCCGCCTGGCCGCCAAAGATTCTGACGCGGAGCATCCCTACGGCCACGAGCGCTTTGAATGTGCCGCCGCCATCGTTCTTGCGGTCATTCTCTGCATCACCGGTCTTTTCATCGGACACAACGCCATTGAGCAGCTTTCATCCGGCGCAGCCGCCAACCTTCGCCAGCCCGGCGTTCTGGCGCTGATCGCCGCAGTTTTCTCCATTGCGGTCAAGGAGGCTATGTACTGGTATACCCGTTCCTACGCCAAGCGTCTCGGCTCCGGCGCTCTCATGGCGGACGCCTGGCATCACCGCAGCGACGCGCTTTCCTCCATCGGTGCGCTCGTCGGTATTGCGGGTGCAAGACTCGGCTTTCCCCGGCTGGACGCCATCGCAAGCCTTCTGATCTGCGGCTTCATCGTCAAAGCCGCCTGCGATATCTTCCTCGATGCCATGGAAAAAATGGTCGACCACGCCTGCAGTGCGGAAATGCAGAAGGCGCTGACGGATTGTGCCGTTTCGCAGCCCGGCGTTCTGGGCGTCAGCCGCCTGCAGACCAGGCAGTTCGGCAACAAAATATACGTTGATCTTGAAATCCTGGCGGACGGGGATCTGACGCTTCGTCAGAGCAGCCGCATCGCCGACCGGGTCCACGCTGCCGTGGAAACGAAGTTCCCGACCGTGAAGCATATCACGGTCCGCGTCAATCCTGTACCGGAACTACCGGAAAGCAATCCTGACTGATAGAAATCCCCTCATCCGAAATGCCGGATGAGGGGACTGTTTTTTATTCTGTAGTTTTTGCCTTTTTGCGGTATCTGAGCTGAATGACTGCAAAGGAGAACACGCACATCACCGCCAGCATCGCGTAGAAGCCTCGATAGCTGCCGGTTCCATCCGCAATCAGGCCCGGCGTCGTGCCGAAGATCAGCGCACCCAGCGGATATGCAAACTGATAAAGCTGAACGGTCGGATTGTAATCCTCCGGCGCTGCCAGATCACCTGCATAAACGGAAAGGCCCACGGTTCCCATGCAGTTGCCCATGCCGTAAAGCAGAACCGCCGCCACGGCTGTCACATAACCGCCCGATTTACCGAGGCAGAACAGAAGCAGGCCAACTGCCACCTCAACAAAAATGATGCGGTTGGTTTTCACCGCGCCGAGCCGGTCATAGAGTGCACCGGCGATAAATTTCCCCACCGTCAGCGCCAAGCCCATGACAGACACCAGTACAGAGACCTGAACGGCGGAGAAGCCTTCGAAGGTGTAGATCATGGACACATATTGAAAACCCAGCACGCCGAAGGCACCAATGGCGATCACGGCAACGAACATCCAGTCGATGCGGTATGCACGGCTGATTCTCTGCTCCGGCTTCTTTTCCTCCCGGACTGTACCATCGGGCCGGTTCCGAAACAGCAGGAAGCACACGGCCGCTGCCGCCAGCATCAATACCGTCTGTGCAACAAACGCCGTCTGCACAGAGCTATTTTCTGCAATTGCCGTAACAATCGGCGCGCTGACAGTGCCTGCAACGCCGGTTGCCGCCGAGCAGATGCCCAGTGCCAGTCCTTCATGCATGGCAGGCAGGAACCAGCGGTGAATCAGAATCGATGCCGGATACATGCCGCCAAGGCCAAAGGCAATGCCGCTCAGGCAGGCTGCCGCGCACATGACGGGATACTGTCCGGAAAAGGCGTACAGAAAGCTGGATGCAGCACCGATCAGCACCGCCAGCGAAAATCCCAAACGGATATCGAGCTTTCTGTAATACCAGCGTCCGATCAGAATCGCCGCGCAGCAGAAAAGGCTTCTCAGGGTGCTGAAGGCCGAGGTTTGCGTATGGCTCAGGTCATAGAGCTTCGTCAGATAAGGCAGGTAGACGCCGAACACGTTGACGTTCAGTCCCACCGCGCAGAAAAGTGCCAATGCCGCTGCAGCGCACTGACGCCAGCAGCCCTTCGGATTTTTCATATACATTCTCCTTTATTCTGCATTACGCCGCCGTGACCAGCGCGTAAATGATCGGAACGGTGATTACGGAAAGCGCGCTGGAGATCAGGACAAGACTTGCACCGAAGCGGCTGTCCATCCGGTAGGCCGCCGGGAAAACCACTACGTTCATGCCGCAGGGGCAGGCGATATGCAGACAGGTCATCGTCAGAAGGAGCGCCGAAGCGTGCATGAATTTCATACCTGCCAGCACAAGGCACGGAATCACCGCAAGACGCAGCGCCGTGACCAGATAGACATTTTTGTCGCTGAGAATTTCCTGCGGTCTGTAATCCGCAATGACGAAGCCGGTCAGAATCAGCGAAACGATGGTATAGCAGGTGCCGACCCGCTCCAGTCCGCTGAAAACCACTGTCGGCAGTTTTGCCGCCACACCGGTGATGCCGAGAATACCGCCAAACACCATGGCAAGAAAATTGGGATTCAGAATACTGCGCATGGACTGCCAAAAGGTCTTCTTTCCGTGGGACGGCAGAAGCTGCGCAATACCCCAGCTGTAACACGCGATCCCGACGCCGAGATTGAACAGATTGAACTGAAAAAGGCCCATGGTGCCGAAAAGCGCGATCACCAGCGGCGTTCCCACCGCGCCGGTATTCGGGAAGGAGATGCAGTAGCGCAGGATTCCCGCCTTGTAGCTGTCGCCCCCGGCGATCAGCTTCGCAACGGGATAGGACAGCAGCATCATCACAAGCACCAGTACGCTGCCGTAGAGTACCAGCGAACTGTACTGCCGCAGATTTTCCATGGTGCATCTTGTCAGGAAGGTATTGAAGGTCAGACTCGGCAGAAACAGCAGCGTCACGAGCTTGGAAAGCACGATCTCCGCTTCCTTCGGCATCCATTTTTTTCGGTTGAAAACATATCCGATCAGAAGCAGCACCAGCACGACCATCATCTGTCCGAACACATTCCAGAACGTATCCAGCATTTCTACTCACCCGGTTTCTTTTTCACATGAAGCAGACATATTATATACGGCAAATCCGCATAATTCAACATTCACGCTTCGGTTATCCGTGTTTTTTCAGAAAAACACCGGTCTTCTCCACAGATGCGGGAATCGGATGATTCCGCAGAAAAATCAGAGCCGGGTTTCCGTCTGATTTTCTTTGCTTCTGCCGACACTTTGGTGCCGCTCTGCCGGGCGGCTTTCCTTCGGTTCAGTCCGCAAACAGCGCATCGATCTCGGTGAGCGTTTCGCGCACCAGCAGGTCGCCGCCCTCATGGCCGCAGGAGCCGGAGGAAACGAAGGCGCTGTAATGGCCGCCCTTTTCCGCCTTTTCCGTGGGCAGATACCCTTCGGAATGGCAGGCCAGCTGCACGAGGAAGGTCTGCTCCGCCTTGGATCTGGCCTTGATCTGATTGCCGTAATCCAAAAACAGCTCAAAGGGATTCGTAGCGATGGCAACGGAGCCGAGGCGGATGATATGCACCTCGGTATCCAGCAGGTCGAGCTTTTCCTGCAGTCTGCTGCGGCTGATCGTGCCGAGATGGATCTGAAGCTTTGCCGCATCGTTATAATCCACATCGCCGGGATGATCGCGCAGATACTCGCGGATGGCCTTCTCGGCCTCCGTCGTTTCCTTTGCGCTGACACGGCGGATGGGCAGGTGCATATGGCGCACCACATGGGCGAACGGGATCTCGGACTGAATGTCCTCCACGCCGTCCTCATAGATGTCGATGACCTCGCGGGCGATTCGGCGGCCGACCATCCTCATGCCGTCCAGATCGAACATGGACGGATCCGCCTTGCGCTTCACGGGATAGTGCCTTTCGATGTTGGGATCGTTGACGTCGGAATACGACTCGACCCAGCGGACAATATCCACGGGACACTGGTCGCCGGCCGCAGAGCAGAGCGGCAGCACGAAAATATCCTCGCCGAAGCGTTTGCGCAGGCGAACCCTGACCTCGCCCCAGAAGTCTGGGGAGACGAACAGCCGGTGCTGCACGCACTGCGCCGGGCAGGCAAGATTCACGACGATGCCGGTCAGCTTCTTTTCGCCGTCAAAGACGTACAGCAGCTCCATGCCGGAATCGCTGCCGCCTTCCACTTCCTTGAAAACAGCGGTATTCGTTTCGCCCCACATCTTGGCGCTGCCGTCAGAGTAGACTGCGCGGCGGCACATACCCACGGCGGCGCGGCCGAAGGCATTGGCGAAGCCGCCCTCCGATCTTGCCTTCCATGCGTCGAGAACGACTTTGGAGAGATTCTTCACCAGCATGGCATAGGTTTCCTGCTGCGGCTCAATATCCGGGTTGTTGCTGACCGGCGCCTTCTCCACGTACTTTCTGCCCTCCGGCAGCATGGCCTTGAGCAGCTCGGAGCTCTTGGTCGCGCCGCCGGCCGCTCTGGAGCGGCGGGAAGCCTTCGGATATACCGGGCCGGTGTGGGTGTGGATGGCGCAGAGGATGACCTTCTCCGGGTCAAGACCCTCTTCGTTGTCTGCCAGTCGGGCGCGGACATCCTCCGTCAGATTGAGGGAAATACCGGAAAGATCGGCGCTGCAAAGCACCATCTGCTCACCATCCGCCTCAATAGCCATCGCCGTAGCCGTCAGCGGTTTTTCCACATATTCGGAAATTCTCTCTGCAAACTGTCCTGCAAGAGAAATCTTTTTTTCGGAGGTAATGCTGATCTCCGACCAGCCGATTTTCATGGTATTCATATCATTGATCCTTTCTTTTTTCGCTTGTAGGGCGCGACGATCCCGTCGCGCCCTACAAAGGGTTTACCCTCATCCGCCTCGCTGCGCTCGGCACCTTCCCCCGGGGGAAGGCTTTAACTTTCAGTCCCTCGGTCTGTTTTTCGGCATCAGATCCCCCGGCAGGGGACACACATAGCCGCCGGCGGTCTTTTCCAGAAATTCCGCTCTTGCCTTTTCCAGCCGCTCGGGATCCTCCATCAGCCGCATGGCCGTGGAAGCTACCACTTTGCCTGCATACAAAAGCGCCTCATGGGCAAAATGACTCTTGCCCTGGGCTGCCGCCTGCCAGCTGTGGCCGGGCGTACCGGTCACCCAGGTGGCAATGTGGAACTGCAGCGTCGGACTGTTCCAGCTGACGTCCTCAGTATCCGTGGAGCCGCCGTGGGCCTTGGGCGGCGCAGGCTCCAGTACGCGCTCTGCATAAAGCGGCTTTGCCGCATCCTCTTTGGAAAGCGCAATGGTCGCCTGCAGCGCTTTTCCGAAGGTGATATCTTCCTCCGAAGGCACGGGGACGGGAATATCCTGCATGGCTTCGTAGCCGGTTTGCTGCATCACGGAGTTGATGATCAGATTGGAGCAGGCCGCCATGACCTTCCAGCTGACCTCGGTCTCCGTCATCATCGCCGCACCCTTTGCCACCTTGTTGACCCGCTCCCAAAGCGTGCGAACCTCCTCGTTGTCGTTGGCGCGGATAAGGTAGCGTACGGAGGCGTTGGCCTGCACAATGTTGGGTGCCTCGCCGCCGGCATTCAGATAGGCATAGTGGATCCGGCAGGTGGTGGGCATATGCTCGCGCAGATAGTTGCAGCCGACGCTCATCAGCTCCACCGCATCCAGCGCGCTGCGGCCCCGCTCCGGCGAACCGCCAGCATGGGAAGCGATACCCTTGAAGGTATAATCCACTTCGACATTGGCAAGCGACGGGCGCGTGCGCACCATGTGCATCTTTTCCGGGTGCCAGCTGACGATGGCGTCCATATCATTGAAGATTCCGGCCCTTGCCATATAGACCTTGCCGCCGCCGTTTTCCTCGCCGGGGCAGCCGAAAAGCGTGATGCTGCCCTTTCCGGTTTCCTGCACGAATTTTTTCAGAGCGATGGCCGCAGCCGTGGCCATTTTGCGCATCGGCTCTGAAAAGCGGCTCCGTAACGCCTGCCTGATAGTTGAGATTGGGCAGAGCGTCAAACTCCGCCAGAATGCCGATGGCGGGTCTGCCGCTGCCGAATTCGGCGCGGAAGGCCGTCGGGATCCCGGCAATGCTCCGTGTAATCGCAAAGCCCTCTTCCTCCAGCGCCTTCTGCAGCGTTTCGGAGGATCTGTATTCACCGAAGGCCAGCTCCGGCGTATCCCAGATCGCATCGGCAACGCCGAGGATCTTTTCCCTCTTTTCATTAATCGCATTCAGATATTTTTCATACAGCATTTCCTTCCACGCTTCTTTTCTTTTTTCCCTACCATACAGAATCCCGACGCACTTTGCAATTCTCTGGCACGCAAAATCTGCCGTCTGTTTTATTCAAAATGCTACTTCGGTTGACAGCTCCTTTTTGCGTCAATATAATGATAGACACAAAACAGAAGGATCTTCGATCCTGTTCCGGCAGAAAATACAGAAAAAGCAGGGAGAATCATCCAATGGCACAGAAAGAGAAAAAGGGTCTCAACATCAGCGTGCGTTCCTTCGTGATCGCCATTATCGTTATTTTCGCGTTGATGGTGCTGACCTATGTTCTGACCTTTATCATCCCCGGCGGTCAGTATCAGAGAATCGAGGATGCAAACGGCAATCTCATCATCGACACCGCATCGGTGTTTACTCCCGTGCATGGCGGCATCCCGTTCTGGAAATGGCTGCTCTCCCCGGTCCTTGTTCTGACGGCCGCCGGCAGCGGCACGCTGATCGCCGTCATCATTTTCCTGCTGGTCATCGGCGGCGTATTCAACAGTCTGGATAAATGCGGCCTTGTGAAATATATGCTCAGCCGCCTGACGGCCCGTTTCGGCGGCACCCGCTACCGTCTGATGGCAGTGGTAACGCTGTTCTTCATGGCCATGGGCTCTCTGGTCGGCTCCTTCGAGGAATGTGTGCCGCTGGTTCCCATCGTGGTGGCGCTGGCTGTCAGCCTCGGCTGGGACGCGCTGACCGGCATCGGCATGAGTCTTCTTGCAGCGGGCTGCGGCTTTGCCGCCGGCGTTTTCAATCCCTTTACCGTCGGCGTTGCTCAAAGCCTTGCCGGACTTCCCATGTTCTCCGGCGCATGGCTTCGCGTGGTATCCTTCATCTGCATCTACGCGCTTCTGTTCGCCTTCATCCGCTTTCATGCGAAAAAGGTCGAGCGCACGCTGGATATGGAAAAGCTGCAGACGGACTTTGCCCGCTCCTCCGCCATGGACAGGGCGCTGGTCTGCTTTGCGGGCATTCTCGGCTGCGGCATCGTGCTGGTGCTGCTGTCCTCCGTTTTGACGGCGCTGCAGGATTACACCATGATCATCGTGGCGGTGATGTTCCTGATCGCCGGCCTGATCTCTCCGCGCGTTGCCGGCATGAGCGGTAAAGAGTTGGGCAGGACTTTCCTGGACGGTCTTGTGAGCATCCTGCCCGCAGTCCTCATGATCCTGATGGCCTCCTCCATCAAATATACGCTGGAGCAGGCCTGCGTTCTGGATACGGTGCTGCACGGTGCCGTCGGCATGGCGGGCACGCTTCCGCAATGGGCCGTCATCCTTTTCATCTATCTGATCGTGCTTGTCATGAACTTCTTCGTTGCCTCCGGCTCCGCCAAGGCCTTTATGCTGATTCCGCTCATCGTGCCGCTGGCGCAGGTCTTCTCAATCAGCCCGCAGCTTTGTGTCATGGCCTATGCCTTCGGCGACGGTTTTTCCAATGTGTTCTATCCGACAAACCCCGCGCTGCTCATCAGCCTCGGTCTTGCGGATGTGGACTACGGCAAGTGGTTTAAATGGAGCTGGAAGTTCCAGGCCATGAATCTGCTGCTGACCGGTTCGCTGCTGCTTCTCGGCCTTGCCGCCGCATACTGATGCGGACTCCTTAAATATTTCTTAAATCAGCATTTTTCAGGGCATATTTCTTTGCATTCAGATAAATTTGATGCTATACTCCACAAAAAGACATTTTGAGAGGTATCCTTTCATGAACAAAACCCGATTCCGCCGGCTCGCTTCGCTGCTGCTGGCATTGCTTCTGCTTTTCGCCATCTCCGGATGCTCCATCGTACGCGATGTTGCAGAGCTTGCGGACGCTCTGATCGAGTCCGCCGCCATCACAAATTCCGAAGATCCTCTGCCCGTGCAGGAACAGCCGTCCTCTTCGGATGCTTTCCAGCTGGTGCCGGACAAGCAGGAACAGCCTGATGCGCCCGTTCAGGAGGAAATTGCCCCGGCAGAAGAGCTGCCCACTGAAGCAGAACAGACATCCGAAGAAGATGTGGTGCTGCAGGACGAGCAGGAGCAAACCGTTCCGGAAGAAACTATTTCCGAGGAACCGGAAGAGCTGGAAGAACCTGCGGTTCTGCTGGATTCCGATTACACCAGCCGCGACGATGTTGCCCTTTACATTCATCTTTACAACCATCTGCCGCACAACTTCATCACCAAATCCGAAGCCCGCAAATGCGGCTGGGAGGGCGGATCTTTGGAGGGCATCGAAGGCATCCCCTCCGGCAGCTGCATCGGCGGTGACCGCTTCGGCAACAACGAGGGACTGCTTCCCAAGGCGCAGGGCCGCACCTATTTTGAGTGCGACATTGACACCCAGTATGCAAAATCCCGCGGTGCCAAGCGGATCGTCTTTTCCAATGACGGTCTTGTCTACTACACGGAAGACCACTACGAGAGCTTTGAGCTGCTTTACGGGGAGGAGTAATCATGCAGATTCTGATTTTAGACGGCGAAAAAATGACCGATATTCTGCAGGCGCACGCATATCTCAAGCGGACGCTGCACTTCCCGGACTACTATGGCAGCAACCTTGATGCCCTTGCCGACTGTCTCGGTGAGCTGGGCCCCCACACCCACATCATCTTGCAGAATGCCCCCGCAATGCGTGAAAATCTCGGTCTTTATGCCGACCGGCTCCTGGATGTTTTCAAAGAATGTTCCTCGGAGCCTTACAGCTTCCATTTTGCCGTGGATGGAGAATAAAAAAAGTTCAGCCGCATCCCTGAAGATGCGGCTGATTTTTTATGCAGATTTATTCCTTGACCGTGAACGGCAGCCGTTCGGAGGTATAGATGCCGTACTTATTGCGGAAGAAGGACACGGCGGCATACTCGCCCGGCGCGAGATTTTCCGCCTTCGCGGAAGCCGGAACGCCGTCCTTCAGAAGATACTGACCGCGGTCGCCGAAGGGTGCGTTCAGCTGCTTGATCATGTAGCCCACGGCATAATCGCCGGCGGCATTGGAGCAGCTCAGAACCACGGCTTCGCCCTGCGCATAGGTCTTCTTATCGGTCTGCACCTGCGCATCGGTGATACAGAATTCCACCGGCTCACTCTCTTTGCCGTCCTTCACGGCAGCGGCGGTATAGAATCCCGGCTTGCCGTGCGCAAAAACGGCGAGGCCGTCTTTGACCTGCAGCTCACAGACGCTGCCGCTTTCTGCGCGGACGATGACCGTCTGATACGCTTCGTCAAAAACAGAAAGCTCCACCGGCTCCGAGAGCAGATAGTTGGCCTTGTTGCCGTAGTCCGGCAGCAGAACCTCGTTGATCTTCGGTGCGGGTACTTCCGGATCGCCCTCCACGTAAACGCAGGGATCGGGAGTATAGTTGACTTCATCCACGTGGTGATTGCGGAAGATCTCAAACCCTTTTTTGAGGAAGGCTTCCGTAAATTCCTGCGGCGTGAACTTCGTCACGGCAATGTTCGGCAGCTTGCTTTCGGAAATCTCGATGCGGACGATTTTTCCCGTCTCATCGCGGTCGATGCCCGTCACGAGCATGATGTGCTGCTTGGGGTTCAGCACGATATCACACAGCTGCAGCTTCTCAATGGGATCGAGGTCGATATGCTCGATGCCCTCCGAGCCGGGCCAGCGGGCGCAGGCAAGGCGCAGCGGTCTTTGCATGCAGTAGCTGACAAATTCCGAGCAGACCGTGCCGTAGAAGGGGCCGCAGTTTTTGACGCCCATGCCGTGCATGGACTTCGTATAAAGGCAGCTGTTGGGGTTGGCCAGCGCGGAAAGATAGGTTTCCGGCAGCACGTTATAGCCGACGTATTTTTCATGCAGGCGGACAGAGGAATAGACTACGCCTGTCACCGGCCGCCATGCGGGCAGATAGATATTGTGATAGTCCGGCTTCTCCGGGTCGGCGCTTTTCAGAACCGCAGGCATGGGTCTGCGCGGCGTCCAGGTAAGCCCGGTCAGCTGCTTTGCTCTGCGAAGCACGTTCACCTCGCCCTGGGATTTCGGAACGTCCGGGATCAAAACTTTCTTTTCCATATCCATTTCCTTTCTGTCAGGCATTATTTCTGAAATAATCCACCGCGAACTGTCGGAAAAGCTGCTCCTCCGGGGAAAGCGTGCGGCTCTTGTCCCAGTAGATGCGCTGCGTCCAGCGGCAGGTCGGTTTCTCAATGGGGATATATCGCAGGTTCGGATCCTCGTTGCGGCTGGTGTAAAGTGTGGAAAAGGACACGCCCTGCCGGCGCATGACGGCGGATCTGCGCACCATGTAGGTGTATTCGTACAGATTTTTCTTGGAAATGCCCGCCGCGTCCAGAAGCTCCGCCGCCATCTTGTGCAGCGACAGATCCGCCGTGGGCAGAATGAAGTTTTCCTCCGCGTGGGCGCTCAGGTCGATGGACGGCTCATTTGCCAGCGGATGCTCGGGATGCACCATGAGAACGGGTCGGTCATCGTCAAACAGCACCTCGGAAGCAAGTGCGCTGCCGTCAAAATCGTTTTCCTCCGCCATGAGAAAGTGATATTTCGGGCTGAGGTTTCGGCCCAGCTGCGAGAGCTTCATGGTCGTATAGGAGAGCGTAATCTGCGGATACTCCAGCGAGAACGCACAGATGAGGCCGATCCAGAGGTTTGAGGTCGTGACCGCCACGCAGATATGCTTGCGCTCTGCCTCTGCCGCCTGCGCCAGCTCTGTTTCCGCTGCATCCAGCGCGCTGAAAACCTGATCGACATATTTGCGGAAAATCTCGCCGTTTCGGTTGAGAGTGACGGCGTTGTTGCTGCGGTCAAAAAGCGTGCAGCCGAGGTCTTTTTCCAGTCTTGCAATCGAGGCGCTCAAGGCAGGCGGAGAGATATAAAGCGCCTTCGCGGCGGCATTGATCCGCCCGGTCTCCGCGACACATTTGAAATAGCGAAGCTGCTGCAGCTCCATTTTGCGATACACCCCCAATACGATTGTAAGGAACGCTGTCCTCAGCGTTCTGCCGCGCCGGTCTGCATGGTGGGTCGTTGAGGACGCCGACCCCTACAAGGGCATTTTATTCTGCGGATAGAGCATCGGCGGCAAGGGCAAGCCCTTGCCCTACAAGGGATGCATTTTGCGGCACCGCAGAGCTTTCTCTTACTTCAAGTGTAGCACAGCCGATTCGTGCTTGCAAGGGAGCGGTTAAATTTGATTCTGCATAACATCAACATTATGCAGACAAGCTCAGTTGATACTTGATTTTTTACTTTTTTCGGGGCATTATGGAAGTAAAATAGGAAGGAGTGACTTGCTTTGCAGATTATCAGGCAGGCATCGGCCGGAACGCTGGAGTCCAGCGATGTGATGGTGAGCGTAAAGCCCGCCGAACAGCCCGGCATTCAGATCAGTATCTCCAGCAAGCTGGCTTACCAGTACGGCGAGTCCATGGAAAAAACCGTACGCGAAGTTATGCAGGAATTTGACATTACGGACGCAGCCGTCGAGCTTGAGGACAAAGGCGCTTTGGACTGCGTCATCCGCGCAAGGACGCAGGCCGCGGTATGCCGCAGTCTGGGTGTCCGCTATCCGTGGGAGGCAGCAGACAAATGAGTGAACGCAAACCTTCTTTGAAGCGCACCTCGCTTTATGTCAGCGGTGCCAGCCCCGTCAATATGATTCAGGCCTCTTTCTACAACGAAGACTGCCTGGTCTATGACATGGAGGACTCCGTCCCCATCGCTGAAAAGGACGCCGCCCGGCTTCTGATCTATCAGATGATCCGCGACCACCGTCCCGCAGGCAAATACATCATCATCCGCGTCAACGGTCTTTACTCCGAGTTCCTCGACGATGATCTCGAAGCCGCTGTTCGCGCAAGACCCAACGCCATCCGCATCCCCAAGGTGGAAAGTGCAGAGGAAGTTCAGCGTGTGGCAAACAAGATCCGCGCCATCGAAAAGACCGCCGGCATCGAAGAAAACAGCATCGACATCTGGTGCAACATCGAATCCTACACCGGCGTGCTGCGCGCCTATGAGATCGCCACGGCAGATCCCTGCGTGGTGGCGCTGGCCCTCGGTGCCGAGGACTTCACCGCCAGTCTGAAAGCCCAGCGCACGAAGGCCGGTCTTGAAATCTTCTATGCCCGCAACGCCGTTCTTCTGGCCTGCCGGCAGGCCGGCATCGAAGCGGTGGACGCCGTATTCTCCGACATCAACGACGAAGAGGGTCTGCGCGAGGACACCAAGCTGACCCGCAACCTCGGCTTTGACGGCAAGACTGTTGTCCATCCGCGTCAGATCGATGTGGTCAATTCGTTCTTTACCCCCAGTGCCAAGGAAATCCGCTACGCCAAGCGCGTGCTTGAGGCAGTAGAAGAAGGCAAACGGCTACACAAGGGTGCCGTTACCCTCGACGGCAGCATGATCGACAAGCCCATGGAGCTTCGCGCCTATGCAACGCTGGAGCAGGCAAGGGCTGCCGGTATTTCGGTTTAAGGAGGCGGCAGCGATGAAAAATGCAGTAGGCAGAGAATTACCTGAAAAAATCGGCGATTATATCGTCCGTCCCTATTCCGGCAGCAACGCAGATCCCGCAGCCTGGGGCAAGGTCGTTTCCAACCGCGTGCCCACGCTGCGTCCTGCAAACGGGCAGAAGCTGCTTGGCTCTTTGGAAGAAGCCATCCGCGCCACGGGTCTTTCTGACGGTATGACCATCTCCTTCCATCACAGCTTCCGCGAAGGCGATATGGTCATCGGTCAGGTTCTGACCGCTATCCGCAATCTTGGTATCAAGCACCTACGCTTCGCGCCCAGCGCCGTTGTCAATATCAAAAACCCCTCCATCGTGGATTTCGTCAAGGACGGCACCATCGACCGCATTGAAGCCAGCGGCATCCGCGGCGAGCTGGGTGACGCCGTCATCGACGGTCTGATGGAAAACCCGGTTATCCTGCGCCCCCACGGCGCAAGACCCCGCGCCATTGAAACCGGCAGTCTTTCCATCGATGTGGCCTTTATCGGCGCTTCTGCCGCCGACGAATACGGCAACGCCACCGGTCAGATCGGCCCCAACGCCTGCGGCTCTCTCGGCTACTCCTTCGTGGACGCCGCCAACGCGGGTAAGGTTGTCATCGTGACCGACAATCTTGTGGAATATCCCTGCGTCCCCGTCAGCATTTCGCAGCAGTATGTGGACTATGTGGTCGTGGTCGAGCGCATCGGCGATCCGGTAAAAATCGGCGCAGGCGCTGCACGCATGACCAAGAACCCCCGCGATCTGATGATCGCCAAGCGCGCAGCCGATGTCATGGCAGCCAGCCGTCTATTTAAAGAGGGCTTCTCCTTCCAGACCGGCGCCGGCGCCATCTCGATTGCCTGCACCAACTATCTCGCGCAGCGCATGGAAGAAAAGGGAATCAAGGCCAGCTTTGCCCTCGGCGGCATGACCGCCAACATCGTGGACATGTTCAACAAGGGTCTTGTCCGCGTGCTGGAATGTTCACAGTCCTTTGACGCCGTCGCAGCCAACGCCATCGCCGCCAACCCCAACATTCTGGAGATCGACAACGCCGTCTACTCCAACCTTTATGCCAAGGGCAGCATGCTCGACCGGCTGAATTTCGGCGTACTCGGCGCTTTGGAAGTGGACACCGACTTCAACATCAACATCCTCACCGGTATGTCCGGCGAGATGATGGGCGGCCTCGGCGGCGGCCCGGATGTGGCAGACGGCGCAGACATCTCCATCGTGACCCTTCCCGTTGTGCGCGGCCGTACCCCCTCCATCGTGCCGAAGGTCTTTACCTGCTGCACGCCGGGCACTTCCGTGGCAGTCGTTGTCACCGAGGCGGGCATTGCCCTCAATCCGAAGCATAAGCGCTATCAGGAGCTGAAAGAGGACTTGGACGCGGCGGGCATCGCCACCGTTCCCATTGAAAAGCTCTCCGAAATCGCGCTGGGTCTGACCGGCATTCCCAAGCCCATCGAATGCACCGACAAGATCGTGGCGGTCGTAGAATACCGCGACGGCTCTGTCATCGACGTCATCCGGCAGATCAAGAGATAAACCCAGAGCCTTCCCCTCCGGGGAAGGTGCCGAACAAAGTGAGGCAGATGAGAGTCTGTAGGGCGAGGGCTTGCCCTCGCCACAGCGTCCCCAACAACGAAAAAAAGAAAAACTATATAACATAAAACGCAGGAGGAACAAACAATGAGCAAAGCATTCTACAAAGAGACCAGAGCATGGCTGGAAGAGCTGGGTCTGCCCGGCGGCGACGTCTATGATGAAAATTTCGTATCCGACAAGACCTTCCCGGACGGCTGCCAGTACCGCTTTGAGGTTCCCGGCATTCAGGGCCCCGGCGTTATGAAGACTCTGCTGGAAGAGCTTGACCGCATGGGTCTGTACATCCACCGCGTCACCCAGACCAAGGGCATTATGTTCCTGACCGACGAAGAAATCTCCACCATGGTCAGCCTTGCCAAGCAGTATCAGGTCGACCTGATCCTCGCCATCGGTCCGCGTGCTACCAATGATACCTCCGCTTCCGTCAAGACCGAAGAAGGTATGCGCATGGGCTACCGTCTGCGCGGTCAGGATCAGATCGTCCGTGCCATCGAAGAAGTCAAGCGCGGCGTCCGTCTCGGTGTTCGCGGCTTCCTCGTCTATGACGAAGGCTGCCTGTACGTGCTCAATAAACTGCGCGCTGCCGGCAAGCTGCCCGCAGACGTTCACTTCAAGATGTCCGCACACTCCGGCCACGGCAATCCCTGCGCAGGCAGACTCATTCAGGAGCTGGGTGCAAACTCCTTCAACCCCGTCCGCGACATTCAGATCCAGATGATGGCAGCCATCCGTCAGGCTCTCGATATTCCTCTCGACTGGCACACCGAGAACCCCAAGTCCTCCGGCGGCTTCATCCGTCACTATGAGGTTCCCGAAATGGTTCGCGTCGGCGCTCCCATGTACCTAAAGACCGGCGGTTCCGTTGCTCAGACCCACAGCTGGGACTCCACCGATGCTGACGCCAAGAAGCGCGCAAAGCAGATCGCTCTTGTCAAGCGCATCATGGACGAACAGTATCCCGAAGCAAAGCTGTCTCCCAAGGGCTCCATCTCTCTGTAAGCTGAGGGCGGTTCTATGAAAACCATCACAACTCCGATTACGCAGGCAGATATCGACGGTCTCAAGGCCGGCGATATGGTGCTTGTTTCCGGTTACATCTATACCGGCCGCGACGCCGTGCTTCCCAAGATCGTAAAGCTCATGGAAGAAGGCAAGCTCGCGGAATACGGCATCGACTTAGAGGGCGGCGTGGTATTCCACACGGCTGTCAGCGTTGCCGGTACCGGCCCGACCTCCAGCAACAAGTTGGAGATTGAAGCCAGCATCGAACCTCTTTCCAAGGGCGGCATCCGCATGCACATGGGCAAGGGCGCGCTCAAAAAAGAAACCATCGACGCCATGGACAAATACGGCTCCTGCTTCGCCATCATCCCGCCCGTGACCGCACTGCTGGAAAGCAAGGTCGAATCCCGTGAAGTTATCGCCTTCCCGGAAGAGGGCATGGAAGCCTTCCACCGGCTGTATGTCCATGAGTTCCCGGTCATCATCGGTGCCGTTCACGGCAAGACCATTGACGATGAGGAGGCACAGGCATGATTGAGCAAATCGTAGCAAAGGTTCGCGATACCCTCGTGACCGCAGGCTCCACCTTCCCCGAAGACCGCAAGGAAGCTTACCGCTGCGCCATCGCAAAGGAACAGATTCCCCGCGCCAAGTGGGCTATGGAAACCATCCTTGAAAACGCGGAAGTCGCAGAGCAGACCCGCAAGCCGCTTTGTGACGATACCGGTATTCCCCACCTGTTTATCGAAGTCGGCCCGCAGAAGGCCGTCACCGGTGAAATGCTCTCCTCCATTCAGGAAGGCGTGCGCGAAGGTCTGCGTCTGCTGCCCGGCCGTCCCATGGCCATCATGGGCAACGACACCCAGCGCCTTGACCAGTCCGGCGGACTGGATCAGGACTCCGGCGCACTCGCTCCCGCTCCGTTCATTATCAAGAACATTGAAGAGGATGTCATCCGCGTCCATGTTCTGATGTTCGGCGGCGGCCCCGCCATCCGCGGCCTGACGCAGAGAGTTTTCCATAAGCACGACGCCAAGGTCGTGGCAGACGAGATCGTCAGCCGCGCCAACGAGGCCGTCAAGCTGCTGGGCTGCTCGCCCTGCACCCTCGCCGTCGGCATCGGCCGCTCTCAGGTCGAGGCAACCGCTCTGATGCTGGAGGCCATGGTCAAGGGCAGATACGATCAGCAGACCGAAATGGAACAGTACATCACAAACGAGGTCAACAAGTCCGAAACCGGCCCGCTGGGTCTGGGCGGCGGCACCTCTGTGCTGGCAACCTTCATGAAGGTCGGCCCGCAGCGCGCCAGCGGCGTGCGTGTGGTCGCCATGCGTCCGTGCTGCTGCTTTGAGCCGAGAATCGCAACGGTAGAATTATAATCGTACAAGCTCTTGCCTCCCCTTATAGGGGAGCCAAGCGAAACGAATCCATAAATCTTTCGTTGAAAAGGACTCCGTACCGGCTCTCACTTCCTTCGGGCGGGCAATGCCCGCCCCTACGGCTCCTTTTCTCCTTATTGCTTAATTGAAAGGAACTCACCATGGAAAACATGACTCAAGCCTTTCTTGATCTGATCTATGAAAAAGCCACGGCGAAGATGCCGGAGGTTGTCTTGCTCGAAGCAAAGCATTGCCTGATCGATGTGCTTGGCTGCATGCTGGGTGGAAGTTCACTGTTTGCATCCCGCGCCGTCCGCTATCTTGACATGCTGCCTGCCTGCGAGGGCGCAACGGTCATCGGCACCGGCAGAAAAGCCGCACCCTTTGACGCCGCGCTTTGGAACGGCGTATTCGGCCACGCCTTTGACATCGATGACGGACACCGCTTCTCCGCCGTCCACACCGGCGCCTCCATCATCCCGGCGGTTCTGGCCGCTGCCGAACTGGTGAACGCACCGATTTCGCTCCTTTTGCAGGGCATCGCCGCAGGCTATGAAACCACCATCCGGATCGGCAAAAGCATGCAGCCGTCTCATCGAAACCGCGGCTTCCATACCTCCGCCACTCTCAGCACACTCGGCGCCGCCATTGGCGCAGCCACCGTTTTCGGCTGCAGCCGGGAGGAGTTTCACAACATCTTCTGCGCAGCCTGCTCCAATGTCGGCGGCATCCTCGAGCTGCAGGAAAACGTTTCCGATATGAAGCCCTACAACCTCGGCAGAGCCGCCTGCGCCGGTCTGCAGTCCGCGTATTTCGGACGCTCCGGCTTCACCGGCCCCGTTGACCCGCTCTGCGGCAAGTTCGGCTTTCTCAAGGCCTATGCCGATGAACTGAAACCGGAAGCAATCCTTGCCGAGCCGGACTCATGGGCTGTCACCGGCGTTTACCACAAGCTGCACGCCTCCTGCCGCCACACCCACGCCGCCATTGACGCAGTGCTTTCCCTGCGGGATAATATTCCTGCGGAAGACATTGCCTCCGTCACCGTGCGGATGTATAAGCAGGGCATCAAGGGCCATGACCACACCGAGATTGCAGGCACCGTTGCCGGCAAAATGAGCATCCCCTACTGCATCGGACTGAGCTGGGTGCTGGGCAAATGCGGCATCCCGGATTTCAACGAGGAAAACCGCGTCAACCGCGAGATCATGCGCATCTGCGAAAGTACCGCGGTAGAAGAGGATCCGGCGCTGACCGCGCTGGTGCCCGGCAAGCGTGCCGCCATCGTGGAGGCTGTGTGCAAGGACGGTAACACCGTTTCCGCCCGGGTGGATTTCCCCCTCGGCGAACCGGAAAATCCCATGCCCGAAGCGCTTTTAGTGCAGAAATTCCGCGGCTTAGCGGGACTCAGTGGCAAATCTGACGCGGATATGGATGCGATTCTCGCCCTTGTCACATCCTGCGAAGGCGATACCCGTACCCTCTGTGAAAAACTGTTTTGATTCTACTTCTGAAACTGAAATGAGGAAAAAATAATATGGCATCTGAATTCAAACCGAAAAAATTCGGCTGCGGCCGTTACATTCAGGAACCGAACGCGACACAGATCATCGGCCGCGAAGCCGTCATGCTGGGTGCAGGCAAGGCCTTGATCGTCACCGGCAAAAAAGCATGGGCTTTGGCAGGTGCGCGCATCGAAAAAAGTCTCACGGAAGCAGGCGTCAGCTTTGAGCTGTTCTATCTGCTGACAGACTGCACCTATGAAACGCTGGCCTATCTGACGGACAAAGTCGTGCCGGAAGCAAAGCCCAATGTTGTCATCGGCGTCGGCGGCGGCAAGGTCATGGATATGGCCAAGGCCACCTCCACCAAGACCGGCCTTCCCATCATCACCTGCCCGACCTCCACGGCGACCTTCAACTGCTGGTCTGCCATGAGCGTCATGTATCATCCCAACCACAAGCCGCAGGACCGTATCTGGCGCGAAACCGAGATCGACTGTGCCATCGTCGATACGCAGATTCTGGTCGAATCCCCGGCCAAGCTCTTTGCCTCCGGCATTGCAGACTGCTTCGCCAAGTACATCGAGACCGGCATGATGATGGAATCCTTCGGTCTCATGAACACCGCGGCAGATATGTACACTTCCAAGATTCTGGCAGGTCTGACCAACGAAATCACCCTGAACAAGGGCGAAAAGGCCTTCCGCGATGTCAAGAATCACGAGCTGTCGCAGGAGGTCGAGGACTGCGTGTTCGCCGTCGTCGCCACCACCGCCATGGCAGCTGCCGCCAACTACAACAACAAGAAGGCTCTCATCTCCGCTGACCGCGGTCTGAAGAGCTGCGCCTTTGCACACGCACTTTACTACGCCGTCCGGCAGGAATTCACCGAGGAATGCTGGGGCTATCTGCACGGCGAGATCGTCGGTCTCGGCTGCCGCGCCGCCATGGTTTCCTACGGCAGAAGCGAGTATGAGTGCAAGAACTTTAACCGCTTCCTCGATGCGCTGGAGCAGCCGCGTACATTGCGCGAACTTGGCATCGACACCACTGATGAAAACATGGAGCGCCTCGTGGACAGCATGATGGTCGTCTGGGGCAAACATCCGCCCGAGCATCGCCCCATCATGCGCGAAGCCATGGAACTGATCCGCAGCTGATTGTTAGGAGCAAAAAATGTTTACAGAAGGAACTGTTACCTATCGGGAAGCAAGGCCGCTTTTGGAAAAATGCGGTCTTTTCCCGGTGGACTGCGCGGATTACCGGGTCGGCATCTGGGATTCGCAGGATGAACTGGTCGCCACGGGCGCACTTGTCGGCGATATGCTGCAGATGATCGCCGTTGACCCGGCGTATCAGGGCGAAAATCTCGCCGCAAAGGTCATAACGGCGCTGATCCGCGAGACATCCGGTCGCGGCATCGACTGCGTCTATATGATCGCCAAGCGGCAAAGTGCCGCCCAGTTTGAAGCCCTCGGCTTCAAAGCCGTTGCCGCCACAGCCGCAGCGGTTTTGCTGGAATGGGGAAGCGGCGGCATCCGCGCGTTCTGCAAAACGCTGGAGGGTTATCGAAAACCGCAGCGCACGGGCTGCATCGTCATGAACGCCAACCCCTTTACGAAGGGACACCGCTATCTTGTCGAGCAGGCCTGCGAGGTTTGCGAGCGCGTGATCGTGCTGGCCGTGGAGGAAGACCGGTCGGAATTCCCCTTTGAAGTGCGCCTTGCCCTCATCCGCGAGGGCGTTTCCGATCTGCCGCAGGTCACGGTGCTGCCGGGTTCGCGCTATGTCATCTCCTCCATGACCTTCCCCGCCTACTTTGTCCGCGACGCGGCAAAGAGTCTGGCGGAAAGCGAGATGGATGCCGTTCTGTTCGGGCAGTATATCGCGCCCGCTCTCGGCGTCACCGACCGCTTTGTCGGCGCGGAGCCCCTCTCCGCTTCCACCGCCGTCTACAACGAAACTCTGCAGCGGCTGCTGCCGCAGTACGGCATTGCGCTGCACATTCTCGAGCGAAAAGAACAGGAAGACAATCCCATCAGCGCTTCCGCCGTCAGAAAGCATATCGCGGAAAATGACCGCGCGGCTGCCGCATCCCTCGTTCCGGAAACAACAGCCGTCTGGCTCGAAGCCAACTGGGAAAAAGCCGTGCAGTTCTGCACGAAATCCTCAACGCATTAGGAGGCCTTTCAAATGGCAACAGAACAGATTCGCACCATGTGCGATGACTACGCGGAATATCTGCGTGATGAATCCCGCAGCGTCGGCACCGCGGAAAGCATCTCCTTCCCGAAAACGGAGGAGGATGTCCGTGAAATCCTGCGTGCGGAATACGCAGCCGGACACCGCATCACGGTGCAGGGTGCGCGCACGGGTCTGGCCGCTGCCGCCGTTCCCCACGGCGGTCATGTGATGAACATGATGAAAATGGATCGCGTACTCGGCATGCGGCAGGACGAAAACGGCCGCTTCTATGTGACCGCGCAGCCCGGCGTGATCCTCTCGCAGCTGAAAAAGCAGATCGAAAGCAAGAAGTTTGAAACCGCAGACTGGGACGAAGCATCTCAAAAGGCGTTCCGTGCCTTCCTCGATGCGCCCGAACAGCTGCTGACTCCCGACCCCACGGAAGGCTCCGCCTCCATCGGCGGCATCGTGGCCTGCAACGCCTCCGGCGCCCGCAGCTATCTTTACGGCCCCACCAGAGGCCATGTCAGCGCCATCCGCGTGGTGCTGCGTGACGGCGAGGTCATCGCATTGAAGCGCGGCGAGGTCTTTGCAAAGGGCCGCACCATGACCCTCACCACTGAAAGCGGCAAGACCTTCACCTTCGCACTTCCCACCTATCAGCTTCCCAAAACGAAGAACGCCTCTGGCTACTTTATTGCCGACGATATGGATGCCATCGACCTTTTCATCGGCTCCGACGGCACACTGGGCGTGACCACCGCGGTGGAGCTGTCCCTCATCCCCATGCCGAATCTCGTCTGGGGCGTCACCTGCTTCTTCAAACAGCAGGATTCCGCCATCCGCTTTGTTCCCATGCTCCGTGAGAATGTGGACAAGTTGGCATCCATGGAATTCTTTAACGGCGATGCGCTGGAGCTTCTGCGGCAGCAGAAGGCCAACAACACCGCTTTCGCGCAGCTGCCCGCCGTGCCGCAGGAATATAACTGTGCAGTCTACACGGAGATTCACTGCAACACCGAAGACGAAGCGCTGGATCGTCTGTTCAAGATCGGCGAGGCCATGACGGCCTGCGGCGGCTGTGAAGACGACACCTGGGTTGCCCGCAATGGCGTTGACCGCGACAGACTTTATTTCTTCCGCCATGCCATTCCCGAAAGCGTCAACATGCTCATCGACCGCCGAAAAAAGATCGACCCGGTCATCACGAAGCTCGGCTCCGATATGTCCGTACCGGATCAGTATCTGGCGCAGATCGTGGCCATGTATGACAGCACGCTCAAGGAGCTGGGTCTGGAATCGGCAAAGTTCGGTCACATCGGCAACAACCACCTGCATGTCAACATCCTGCCGCGCAACGGCGAGGAATACCGCACCGGCAAGGAGCTGTTCAAAAAATGGGCTGCCGAGGTCACCCGCATGGGCGGTGCCGTTTCCGCCGAGCACGGTGTCGGCAAGCTGAAAGCGGATTTTCTTACCATCATGTACGGCGAAGCGCATATTGCCGAAATGGCAAAGATGAAAGCCGTCTTTGACCCGAAGGGTCTGCTCGGCACCGGCAACCTCTTTACACCCTATGAGGAGGCGCAGGCATGAAAATAGTCGTTTGTATCAAGCAGGTCCCCAGCACCAATGAGGTGCGCCTCGACCCGGAGACCCACGCCATCATCCGCGACGGCCGTCAGTCCGTCATCAACCCCTTTGATAATTATGCGGTGGAGCTGGCCGTGCAGCTTAAAGAAAAGCTTGGCGGCACCGTCACCGCCCTCAGCATGGGTATTCCCGCCACGGAGCGTCTGCTCCGCGACACGGAAAGCCGCGGCGCAGATGCTGCCTGCCTGCTTTCCGACCGTGCCTTTGCCGGTGCGGATACCCTCGCCACCTCCTATGCGCTCTCCCTCGGCGTCAAGGCCATGGGCGGTGCAGATCTGATCCTCTGCGGCAAGATGGCCGTGGACGGCGATACCGCACAGATCGGCCCGGAGCTGGCAGAAAATCTCGGCATCCATCATGTAACCGAT
Source organism: Oscillospiraceae bacterium (assembly GCA_016296635.1). Taxonomy (GTDB): domain Bacteria; phylum Bacillota; class Clostridia; order Oscillospirales; family Oscillospiraceae; genus CAG-170. The sequence continues at coordinate 3,534 of JAEDIZ010000002.1, read as the reverse complement.
GTCAGTGAGATTCTGGAAGCAAACGAGGAATACTTCGTTGTCCGCAAGGCAACCGAAACCGGCAGCCGTGTGCTGAAGGTGCAGCTGCCCGCGCTGCTGACCGTGCAGAAGGACATCGTGATGCCGCGTCTTCCCACCATCTCCGGCATCCGTTTTAGCCTGAACGCGCCCTTTACCGTATTCAATGCGGCTGAGGCCAAGGCCGATACCTCCCGCACGGGCTTTGCCGGCTCTCCCACGCAGGTCGTTAAGACCTTTACCCCGGACGGCAAGCGCGAAGCGCAGCCCATCACTGGAAGTGCTTCGGAGCAGGCAGCGCAGATTCTTAAAATCTTCAAGGAGGAGGCATAAACCATGAGCGGACTGAAAATTGATTTAGAGCTTTGCAAGGGCTGCGGCCGCTGCGTCAAGGTCTGTGCCGCCGGCGCTTTGAAGGTAGAAAACAAAAAGGCATCCGTAGATGAGGCCAAGTGCATCATGTGCGGCATGTGCAAGGACAGCTGCAAATTTGATGCCATTTCCCTTGAAAAGGACGAAGCAGGCGTTTCCCTTGCCGATTATCACGGCGTATTTGTGTTCGCGGAGCTTTCCGAAGAAGGCCCTCTTCCCGTAGCTTTTGAGCTGCTCGGCAAGGGCAGAACGCTGGCGGATGCACTGGGTGTCAAGCTCTGCGCCGTTGTGGTGGGCTTTGAAACGGAAAAGCACGCCGCTTCCCTCATCGCCCACGGTGCGGACGAAGTCATTCTCTGCGACGATCCCGTTTACAAGGACGCTTTGGAGGAGCCCTTGAGCTCCGCCATCGTTTCCCTCGTGCAGCGTGAAAAGCCGGAAATCCTGCTCTTCGGCGCCACCATGTTCGGAAGAAGCCTTGCCCCGCGTGTAGCGGCAAGACTGCACACTGGTCTGACGGCAGACTGCACCGTGCTGGAAATTGACGCGGAAACGAAACTCCTGCGGCAGACCAGACCCGCCTTCGGCGGCAATCTGATGGCCACCATCGTCTGTCCCAACAACCGCCCGCAGATGGCAACGGTTCGTCCCGGCGTCATGCAGGCTCTGGAAGCAGACGAAAGCAGAACCGGCACCGTCCGTAAGGACGCCGCGCCCGCTGCTCCTTTCTCCGGCGTAGAGCTGCTGGAGGCTGTGAAGGCGGCGAAGACCGAGAGCATCAAGGACGCGAAGATCATCGTGGATGCAGGCCGCGGCGTCGGCTCCAAAAAGAATCTGAAGCTCGTCAAGGAACTGGCAGATCTTCTGGGCGGTTCGCTGGGTGTTTCGAGACCCCTCGTGGATATGGGCTGGAGCGAATACAGCCACCAGGTCGGTCAGACCGGCTGCACAGTTGCACCCGATCTTCTCATCCTCTGCGGCGTATCCGGTGCGATCCAGCATCTGGCCGGCATCTCCGGCGCGAAGAAGATCATCGCCATCAACTCTGATCCCGATGCGCCCATTTTCTCTGTGGCACATTACAAGATCGTCGGCGACTGCATGGAAGTCGTGCAGGAAATGATCCGCCAACGCAAGACGGAAGCATAAAAACATCCCTGCTGTCTGTATTTTCGGACAGCAGGGTTTATTTTTGCGCAAAGAAAAGGCCGGGTAAAACCCGACCTTTTCTTTATGTGTGAATGATTAGTTTCTGGAAGCGGATTCTTCAGCGATCTTCTTCGCGACCTCTTCGTCGGAGAGGAATGCGGAAGGAGCGGGAGCAACGCCCTTCTTCCACTCGATCAGGTTGATGATGTAGAAGGTAGCAACGCTGACGATTGCGCCGAAAACAACGGGCATCATAAACAGGATGGTTGCGCCCTTACCGATGAGCTGCCATGCAACGAATGCAACAGTACCGGTGACGATGGACCAGATACCGGAGTTTCTGGTAGCCTTCGGAACAGCCATGCCGAGGCCGTAAGCAGCGAACGGACCGGCGCAGCGGATGCCGAATGCGAAGGTGTTCATGGTGACGATGGAAACACCGGCCAGGGAGATGATCATGGCGATGACTGCAGCGATGACGTTGCAGGCACGGGTCCAGAAGATCATCTGCTTGTCGGAGAGTTCCTTCTTACCGCCGAGACCCGTATAGAGGTCATTCATGATCATGGTGGACATGCAGAGCAGGTTGGAGTCAGCGGAGGACATGGTAGCGCAGATGATCGCAGCGGAGATCAGGCCGGTGACAAGACCGGGAGCGAATGCGCCGGTGACAACCATCATTGCGTTGGAGCCGTTCTCTGCCAGAGCGGGGAGCTGATCCTTCAAAGCAAAGGCAGCCAGACCCAGCAGGGTCGGGAAGATGGACATTGCAGCCATCAGGATTGCGGAAACGAAAGCTGCACGCTGTGCGGTCTTTTCGTCCTTTGCCGTTTCGAAACGGGAAACCATTTCGGGGCCTGCAAGGAAGGTGCAGAAGAAGTTCAGGATGTAGCCGATGATAGAAGCCCAGCCGATGGCCGTGAAGTCGAGCTTCTCACCGGGCAGCTTGGCAGCGATGGCACCCCAGCCGCCGGCCTTGTTGAGGACGATGGGGGTAGCGATTGCCAGGCCGACAATGATGATGATAAACTGAACCAGGTCAGAGATCTGGTCAGCGATCATGCCGCCCATGGTGGTGTAAAGGATGATGACGATACCGGCGAAGATCAGGCAGACATTCAGAGGAATGGAGGGGATCAGCGCATTGATAACGCCGCCGGATGCTGCGATCTGCGAAGAAGTCAGGCAGAACAGAGAAAGGACGCTGAGGATTGCAGTGAAGTTGGAAGCGAACTTGCCGAAACGGCGGCCGACAACTTCAGGAATGGTGACAGCCATGGTCTTGCGGATCTTCGGAGCGAAGTAAGCAAGCGGGATCATGGCGATCGAGCAGGCTAAGACATACCAGCAGGCTGACATACCCCAGTTGCCGAAGGCTTTCTGAGCAAGGCCGGTGGTGCAGCCGCCGCCGATGTTGTTGGCAGACAGGGAGAATGCAACCATGAACAGGCCCATTCTACGGCCAGCTACCACATAGTCTTTTGCGTTCTTGATCTGCAGCTTGCTGACGAGTGCACCGACAACCAGCATTGCGACCAGATACGTGACCACAATAATAAGCGGAATTACTTGAACTTCCATAGTATATCTCCTCTTCTTAAATATAAACTATTCATAAATAGTTCATATTTATTATCATACTTTCCCGTACTAAAGTCAACAGAAAAATACCGTAGATACCTATCTTTATTTATTATGCCGAAGATAAGCACAACAAAATATGCACATTTTACAAAAAAGAGAGACGGTCAACATTTTGTATGCGAAATCAATTCGTTGCATGAGATGTCGGAAAATCCGCTTGATTTTACATCCGGCGGCTGATATAATACAGACGCTGAAAAGCAGAATACGGAGTGGTATCGAAGTGGTTATAACGGTCCTGACTCGAAATTTTACGGCGACTTGGTCGTTTCGTCCGCCGGAAATCCCCCATATATAAGGGTTTTCAAAATCAAAAATCGAATATTTTTCAGTGTTCTCTCCTGCTTTTCT
>JAEDIZ010000045.1 GCA_016296635.1 Oscillospiraceae bacterium | reverse complement strand
AACCCGCCTCCTCGGCTTGGGAAGCCGATGTACTACCGATGTACGAATCCTGCAAATCTGCTATTAATTATAACAGTCGGTGCAGGAAAAAGCAATCCCGATTCTACCCGCAGGTGAAAATTCTGTTCGACCGATTCTTCCGCTTTTCGGTATTATTCAGATGAGGCGATGCCGTTTGGCATCGCCTCATTTCTTCAGATTCTATGCCAGATGCAGAACTTCAATCAGAAGAATCCACGCCAGACCGTAATAGGTCACGACCGCTACGAGGTCATTCACCGTGGTGATCAGCGAACCGGAGGCAACCGCCGGATCAACCTTGATCTTATGGAAGAAGATCGGAACTACTGTACCGACCAGACTGGAGATCAGCATGGCCGCCATCAGCGCGATGCCGACACAGGCCGAGATCAGAAACGCCGTCGGTGCCGGTGTATGCTTGAAGAAGCAGATATAGCAGCCGATAAACGCAAAGGACAGCGTACCCAGGAACAGACCGTTACAGAAGCCGACCTTGAGTTCCTTGAATACCAGTCTGATTCTCTGCCCTGCCTTCAGGTTTTCATCCATCAGCACACGGATGGTAACTGCCAGCGACTGCGTGCCGACATTGCCCGCCATATCCAGGATCAGAGACTGGAAGCAGATAATGATGGGTAGGCTTGCCACGACGCCTTCAAAAACACCCACCACGCTGGAAACGCCGATGCCGAGAACCAACAGCACAATCAGCCACGGCAGACGCTTTTTCATGCTGGCAAGCGTTGTTTCCTTCAGATCCTCCTCTGCGGTCAAGCCTGCTAACTTTGCGTAGTCCTCGCCCATTTCTTCGTCGACGACTTCCACAACATCCTGCGCCGTGATGATACCGATCAGTTCATGCTCAAAGTTCAGAACCGGCAGCGCATTTTCAGAATAGCTCTTGATCCTTTCGATGCAGGCGCTGACCTTTTCCCTTGCCTGCAGAAACGGAGCCGAAGTATAGATCACGGATTCCAGTTCCGTATCCTCATCCGCCGTCAGCAGATCCTGCAGACGGATGGAGCCGTAAAATCGGCCTGCTTCATCCGTCACAAAAATTGTTGCAATATTATCATTGCTTCTGGCCTGCCGTTTTACCTCCTGCATGGCCTGCGGCACACTCAGCTTTTTGGAAACGACGATAAAATTTGTCGTCATCTTGCTGGCGATCTCATCGTTTCCGTAGGACAAAATCAGCCTGACATCCCTGCTGCGCTCCGGCGCCATCATGGAAAGGAGCTTTTTCTGTGTGTCCTTTTCCTGATCCTCAAGAATATCGACTGCATCATCTGCATCCATCAGATTCAGCATCGCTGCCGCCCGTTCCGGCGTCAGCTCCGGCAGATACACATGCGCATCATGCAGATAGGCAAATATTTCAGAAAGATATTCGTTGTCCAATGCTTTATAGACGCGCTTTCTTTCGTCCGAACTGAGCTGCGCCAGCGCGTCGGCAATATCACCCTCATGATAGCCGGATAATTTCTGCTGAAATTCCTTCTTTCCCGTCCCTTTTCTGAGAAGCGTCAGAATCTCCGGCAGAAAACTGTGTTCAGCATTTATATGCATTTCCTACGTTTTTTCACAGCAAGACGGTGCAACCCTGCAGGGCCGCACCGTCATCTGCAAAAGATTTGATTCAGCTATCAGCACATCTTTGCGCCGGCGGGGATGGCATCGTCCACCATCAGCAGGTGCAGCTTCTCTTCGCCCTTTTCCTTATGGACAGCGGAGATCAGCATACCGCAACTTTCCTGTCCCATCATCTTTCTGGGCGGCAGGTTGACGATAGCGACCAGCGTCTTACCGACAAGCTGTTCCGGCTCATAGAACTTATGGATGCCGGAGAGAATCTGACGGTCAACACCCGTGCCGTCATCCAGCGTGAACTTCAGAAGCTTATCGGACTTCTTGACAGCCTCGCAGGCCTTGACCTTCACGGCGCGGAAATCGGACTTGCAGAAGGTGTCGAAATCGACGCTTTCCTCTGCAAAGGGCTCCACCTCAACTGCGGGCAGCACAGCCTTCTTCTGGGCCTCCATGATAGCTTCCAGCTCCTCGATGGCCTTCGCGGCATCGATACGCGGGAAAACCGCCTCGCCCTTGTGGACGGTGACGGTCTGCGGCAGCTTGCCCCAGACAGCGGCGTTTTCCCAGGTACGGGCGTCTTCGCAGGCGCCGATCTGCGCAAAGATCTTCTCGCAGGATGCGGGAATGAACGGCAGAAGCAGCGTCGTGCAGATACGCACGGACTCCAGCAGGTTATACATGACGGCCGCCAGGCGCTTGCCGTTGGCTTCCATATCCTTTGCCAGCGTCCAGGGAGCGGTCTCATCGATATACTTGTTGGAGCGCTGGATGCACTTGAAAACTTCCTCCAGCGCATTCTGGAACTGGAACTTTTCCATCTCGGCTTCGTAGCGATCACGCAGAGTGCTCAGCATGGAAATGAGGCTCTCGTCCAGCTCGGCTGCCTGCTTTTCTTCCGGCAGCGTGCCGCCGAAATACTTTTCGACCATGGCGGTGGTACGGGAAACGAGGTTGCCGAGATCGTTGGCAAGGTCGATGTTGATGGTGTTGATCAGCAGCTCATTGGAGAAATTGCCGTCCGAGCCGAAGGGGAAGGTTCTGAGCAGGAAGAAACGCAGCGCGTCCACGCCGAACTTTTCCGCCAGCAGATAGGGATCGACCACATTGCCCTTGGACTTGGACATCTTGCCGCCGTCCATGACGAGCCAGCCGTGGCCGTAAACGTGCTTGGGAAGCGGCTCACCGAGGCTCATGAGCATAGCCGGCCAGATGATGGAATGGAAGCGTACAATTTCCTTGCCGACAAAGTGGACATCGCAGGGCCAGTACTTTTCGTAATCGCTGTACTTTTCATTCATGAAGCCCAGAGCCGTGATATAGTTGGACAGCGCATCGACCCAGACATAGACCACATGACCCGGATCAAAGTCCACGGGCACGCCCCAGGAAAAAGAGGTACGCGAAACGCACAGATCCTCCAGACCGGGATCGATGAAGTTGTTGACCATCTCGTTGACGCGGGACTTCGGCTGCAGGAAATCGGTTTCCGTCAGCAGCTTGCGCACGGGCTGTGCATACTTGGAAAGGCGGAAGAAGTAAGCTTCTTCCTCTGCGTCATGGACTTCGCGGCCGCAGTCGGGGCATTTGCCGTCCACCAGCTGGCTCTCCGTCCAGAAGGACTCGCAGGGCGTGCAGTACTTGCCCTTGTAAGCGCCCTTATAGATATCGCCGTTGTCATACATCTTCTTGAAGATCTTCTGAATGGACTCCACATGATAGTCATCCGTGGTGCGGATGAAGCGGTCATTGGAGATGTTCATCAGCTTCCAGAGATCCAGAATGCCCTTCTCGCCGCAGACGATGTTATCGACAAACTGCTGCGGGGTCACGCCGGCAGCCTTTGCCTTTTCTTCGATCTTCTGACCGTGCTCATCGGTACCGGTCAGAAACATGACATCGCAGCCGGTCAGCCGCTTATAGCGCGCCATGGCATCGGTTGCCACGGTGCAGTAGGTGTGGCCGATGTGCAGCTTATCGGAGGGATAGTAGATCGGCGTTGTGATATAGAACTTTTCTTTGCATTTTTCGCACATGGTGATTCCTTCTTTCCCGCCTGCGCCGAATGGAAGCGCGGCGATGTTTACTCATTAGATAAGGATACCCAATTTTCCTTGATTTGTCAACGAGTGGGGACGGAATTTCCTGATGCCGGATATTCCGCGGAGATCGGCTATTTATTTCTGCATGTGGAACATCGGCGTCAGGGGCAGTCACTTGCCCCGCAGACTCTCATCCGGTTTGTCCGGGCAATACACCGCACTTGCATTTCCGGCGCGAAAATGGTACTGTTGCATTGGTACATTGCAAACCATATGCAGCAAAGGGGACATACATCATGCGGAGAAACCTGCTGCCTGCAAAGACATATTATAAGGCAAATCTTCATTGCCACTCCGATCTGTCCGACGGTACCTATACACCGGCGGAGCTCAAGCAGCTTTACCGTGACCGCGGTTACAGCATCGTTGCTTTTACGGATCATGATTACCTTTTCTCTCACACCGATCTGGCGGATGACAGCTTTCTCCCGCTCACGGGATATGAGATGCAGATTCTCGGCGGCTCACCGGAACTGCCTCGTCCGCAGCGCGAAGTCATGCATCTGAATTTCATTGCAAGAGAACCCGGCAACTGCACACTGGTATTCTATGATCCCGCCATCCCCTACTGCGGCTCGCCGCGCCGCGCACCGAATATTCAGGCCACAGAATCCTGCGGTCAGGTGCGGACGCTCTCGCCGGACGGCATCAATGCCATCATTGCAGAAGCAAGGCAGGAAGGGTTTCTGGTTTGTCTGAACCATCCCACCTGGTCCATGAATGACCGACGTCATTACTGCGGTCTTCAGGGTCTTTTTGCCATGGAGATCTATAACCACACTTGTGAGTTTGACGGACATGACACCTACTGTCCGACCATTTATGACGAGATGCTGCGAGATGGACAGCACATTGCCTGCATTGCCGCCGATGACAATCACAACCGTGCTTTGGGCGGTCTGCCTCGACTGATCGATTCCTTCGGCGGCTTCACTATGATCGCTTCCGATTCGCTGGATTACGTCAGCATTATCTCCGCTCTAGAGCAGGGCGATTTCTATGCCTCCCGCGGCCCGCGGATCGACAGTCTGTATGTAGAAGACAGCTTTGTTCACCTGAAATGCTCCGCTGCCCGGCGCATTATGCTTTCCTGCGGCAGTCGGCGCGACGATTCTGTCCGCGCCGCAGTCGATGCTCCGTTGACGGAAGCCGTTTTCAGAATTCTGCCCACGGATCGTTATCTGCGGTTCACCGTGACGGATGAATTCGGCCGTACCGCCAACACACGGGCCTACTGGCAGAACGAATTTATACTGTAACTGCATTGCCGGTACATACGCAGCGTTTTTTACTCTTTTTATCATCGAGGTCTTACCATGTCATTTTTTCCGCAGCTTCTTCTTATTTTCGGTTTCACCTTTGTCGGAGAGATTCTGAGTGCGGTGATTCCCGTTCCGATTCCCGCCTCCGTATACGGACTTGTGCTTTTATTCCTCGCCCTTCGCACCGGGCTGATCAAGCTGAAGCAGGTGGAGAAAGCGGGAAATTTCATGATTTCTCTGCTGTCGCTTCTGTTCATTCCGCCCGTTGTGAATCTGCTGGGCTGTTGGGATACCGTGCAGGAAATTCTCCTGCCCGTGGCCGTGATTATCATTTTGTCTACGGCGCTGGTTTTCGTTCTGTCCGGCAGACTCAGCCAGCGGCTTCTTGACAGAAAGGAGCACCGCCATGACTGAACTGCTTTCCTCTAGCGCCCTTTGGGCCGTTCTGCTCACCGTTGCCGTCTATGAGCTTGGACGCTTCCTGCAAAAGAAAACCGGGCTCGCAATCTGCAATCCCGTTCTCATCGGCGCGGCGCTTATCATCGGCTTCCTGCTGATATTCAAAGTGCCGAACGAAGCCTATCAGGAAGGGGCGCAGCGCTTTTCCTGGCTGATGACGCCCTGCACGGTCTGCCTTTCCATTCCGCTTTATAAGCAGCTCGAGCGGCTGCGCGGCCATCTGTCTGCCATTTTGCTGAGCGTAGCGACAGGCTCCGTTTCGAGCCTTCTGCTGATTGGCACAACGGGTCTGCTCTTCAGACTCCCGGCCCCCGTCCGCATGGCACTGCTGCCCAAGAGCATCACCACCGCCATGGCGATTCCGCTTTCTCAAAGTGCGGATGAGCTTGTGCCGCTGACCACGACCGCGGTCATTCTGACGGGAATTCTCGGCAGCGTGGCAGGCCCGGCACTGTGCAAACTGTTTTCCATCCGCAATCCTATCGCGCAGGGCGTGGCCTTCGGCACCGCCTCGCACGTCATCGGCACCACGAAAGCAACGGAACTGAACGAGCTTTCCGGTGCAGTCGGCAGTCTGTCGCTGGTCTTTGCGGGGATTCTGACAGCGGTTCTGTTTCCCATTGCTGTGAAGTTCTTCTGAACAAAGAGAAAACACCTCCGGATTTCCGGAGGTGTTTTGTTGTTTCTCTAAATGATTCGATTTCTTTCTTCCTGCACGATTATTTCCATCTGCAGCCACTTCTTCTCCATATCCTGCACCAGCTTGATCTGTGTGCGGGTACGGTCGAGATTCTGATCGTTCCGGCAGACTGCAAAGTAATGATCGCCGTCCAGATAGTCTGTCAAAAAACGCAGGCCGCATTCCAGTGTCATGGTCTTTGCGCCCATGGGCATCATCTCGATCTCTGCATCGCTTAGGCCCGGGCAGGTTTCAAGGAAACCTTTGGTATAGATGGAGAACATTTCTTCGCTCATCCAGACCTTTTCCAGATTCTTCTCGTCCTCTGCCGCGGTTGCCGCGCCAAAGCGGATGGAATCGCCGTAATCATAAAGGCTCAAGCCCGGCATGACCGTGTCCAGATCGATGATACAAAGTGCCTTGCGGGTATCGGCATCAAAGAGGACATTGTTGAGCTTGGTATCGTTATGCGTGACGCGAACGGGCAGCTCGCCGGATCGCATCATCGACTGCAGCTGCGCCATTTCCCGCTCACGGGCAAGATAGAATTCGATCTCCGGCTGAACGGAAGCCGCTCTGCCGACCGGATCTTTTACCAAAATCTCATGGAAGATTCTATACCGATCCGGCGTATTGTGAAAATTCGGGATGGTTTCATGCAGCGTCTGCGCCGGAAAATCCGACAGCATCTGCTGAAAAGCGCCGAATCCGCGCGCACTCTCATAAAAATCCGCAGGCGATTCCGGCTGCTGCAGGCAGATGGAATTTTCAACGAAATCCGTCACACGCCAAAAGCCGGTCTCATTCTGAAAATAAGCGCTTGCGTCCTTCGTCGGAACCAATGTCAGCACCGCGCGAGGATCCCTGTTTTTCCCGCGCAGATGCGCCGTGATCCTTTGAAAATTATCCATGAGTTTCGGCACATCACGGAAGGTATTGTGATTGATTTTCTGCAGAATGTATTTCCTGCCGGAAGCATCCTGCACGAGATATGTTCTGTTGATATGACCGCAGCCGCAGTTTTCGCAGCTGACCGGCTCCGCCGCCAGCGAAAACTGCGCCAGTATGTTTCTGATTTCTTCTGTCATCGTATGTATTCCGGCCGGGGCCGGTTCCTTTCCAATCCTCCGCCCGATCTTCCGATCGATAAAAAACCATTCTATTTATACTGTTTTCTGCCCCTTTTGTCAAACAGAATACAGAATTCCCACAGATCCTGCTCCGAAAGGCAGGCAAATGCGGACAGAGGCCCGCACATGACGGGAGTTTCTGTCCGCATTTTTGCTTTGTTCTGTATTATTTTTCTTCAGATCTCACGATCCTGCCCTTATACTCCGCAGCTTTCGCAGCTGCCGCAATGCTCGCAGTCCGGAAACTGCGCATGGTCATAGGCAATGCCGTTTTTATCATAGTAATCCTTGACCGCTTTTTTGATGGCCTCCTCCGCCAGTACGGAGCAGTGCATCTTATGCGCAGGCAGACCGTCCAACGCCTCAGCAACGGCCTTGTTGGAAAGCGCAAGCGCCTCGGAAAGCGCCTTGCCCTTGATCATCTCGGTTGCCATGGAGCTGGAGGCGATGGCGCTGCCGCAGCCGAAGGTTTCAAACTTTACATCCTCGATGACCTCATCCCGGATTTTCAGATAGATTTTCATGATATCGCCGCAGACGGGATTGCCCGCTTCGCCGATGCCGTCCGCATCCTCGATCACGCCGACATTGCGCGGATTGCGGAAATGATCCATTACTTTTTCGCTGTATAGTGCCATACTTTCACCTCTTATTCTGCAAAAACATGCTGCCGTTTCCCGTTGACAAGATCCCGCCAGAACGGGGACATATTCCGAAGATAGGTCACGACCTCGGTCACGGAAGCAATCATTTCATCGATCTGCGCCTGCGTTGCGTCCTCGCCGAGACTGAGCCGCAAGGAGCCGTGGGCAACCTCATGGGGTCTGCCGATGGCCAGCAGAACATGGCTCGGATCCAGCGAGCCGGAGGTGCAGGCAGAGCCGGAGGAGGCACAGATGCCCTTATCGTCCAGCAGAAGCAGCAGCGACTCACCCTCGATGCCCTCAAAGCAGAGATTGACATTGCTCGGCAGCCGATTTGTCCGGTCGCCGTTCAGTTCGGAATACGGGATCTTTTCCAGTCCCGCAATCAGCCGGTCACGCAAAACGCTGAGTTTCACTGCATTCTCATCAATGGAAGCGCAGGCCTGCTCCAACGCGGCTGCCATGCCCATGATGGCAGGAATATTTTCCGTACCGGCGCGCTTGCCGCGCTCCTGACCGCCGCCGTTAATCACATTTTCCAGAATAACGCCGCGCTTTGCGTACAGAACGCCGATGCCCTTCGGGCCGTGGAACTTATGCGCAGACAGCGAAAGCATATCGATATTCTGCGCCTTGACATCGATATGCAGATGGCCTGCGGCCTGCACGGCGTCCGTATGGAACAGAACGCCCTTTTCCCGGCAGACCGCGCCGATGGCGGCGATGGGCTGAATCGTGCCGATTTCGTTGTTGGCATACATGACAGTCACAAGGCAGGTATCCTCGCGGATCGCCGCGGCGACCTGTTCTGCCGTCACAATGCCGTTTTCATGCACATCCAGGAGCGTGATCTCAAAGCCCTGCTTTTTCAGCTTTTCCAGCGTATGCAGCACCGCATGATGCTCAAACGCCGTGGAGATGATATGCTTTTTGCCCTTCTTTTCGCCCATTTTTGCAGCGGAAAAGATAGCCTGATTGTCCGCCTCGCTGCCGCCGGAGGTGAAAATAATCTCTCTTGCCTCGCAGCCGAGACATACTGCCACACGGCTTCTTGCCGACTCCAGCGCCTCTTTTGCCTGCTGACCGAAGGAGTAAAGACTGGACGGGTTACCGTAGATTTCATCCATATAGGGGAGCATGGCCGCAATGGCGGTCTTGCTCATTTTTGTTGTTGCGGCATTATCTGCATAAATCATAATATCGCCTCAGTCTGCAAACATTGGAGTGGACAGGTAACGGTCGCCGGTATCCGGCAGCAGGGACACGATGGTCTTGCCCTTGTTTTCCGGGCGCTTTGCCAGTTCGATGGCTGCCCACACAGCCGCACCGGAGGAAATACCCACCAGCACGCCTTCCAGCTTGCCGACCTTCCTGCCGGATGCATAGGCGTCCTCGTCTGCAACGGGGATGATCTCATCGTATATAGCAGTATTCAGTACATCCGGCACAAAGCCGCCGCCGATGCCCTGAATGCCGTGGGGGCCTGCTGCGCCGCCGGAGAGCACCGCGGAGGAGGCGGGTTCCACGGCTACGACCTTGACGGCAGGATTCCTGCTCTTGAGATATTCGCCGACGCCGGTGATGGTGCCGCCGGTACCGACACCGGCTACGAAAATATCGACCTCGCCGTCGGTATCTTCCCAGATCTCGGGGCCGGTGGTCGCTCTGTGTGCAGCGGCGTTTGCCGGGTTCACGAACTGACCGGGAATAAAGCTGTCGGGAATCTCCGCCGCCAGTTCTTCTGCCTTGGCGATGGCGCCCTTCATACCCTTTGCGCCCTCGGTCAGAACCAGCTCCGCGCCGTAGGCCTTCATCAGCAGGCGGCGTTCAACACTCATGGTATCGGGCATGACGATGATGACGCGGTAGCCTCTGGCAGCCGCAACCGAAGCCAGACCGATGCCGGTATTGCCGGAGGTCGGCTCGATGATAACGGAGCTCTTCTTCAGAATCCCCTTTGCCTCCGCGTCATCGATCATAGCCTTTGCCACGCGATCCTTGGCGGATCCGGCGGGGTTGAAATATTCCAGCTTAACAAGCACAGTTGCTTCCAGCTTTTCGGTTTTTTCAAGATTGGTCAGCTCCAGCAGCGGCGTTCTGCCGATCAGCTGGTCTGCGGAAGTATAAATCTTACTCATATTCAAAATCCTCCAAAATGATAATCAGTTTTTTCTGACTGCTGCAAAGCCGTGCTCCAGATCGGCGAGAATATCATCGATATGCTCGGTGCCGATGGAGAGGCGGATCGTGGTCGGACGGATGCCTGCCGCCAGCAGTTCTTCTTCGTTCATCTGTGAATGGGTCGTGGATGCCGGGTGGATGATCAGCGACTTGACATCCGCAACGTTTGCCAGCAGGGAGAACAGTTCAAGGCTCTCCGTAAACTTCTGTGCATCGGCTGCCGTGCCCTTGATATCAAAGGTAAAGATGGAACCGGCGCCGTTGGGGAAGTAGCGGTCATAAAGCTCTTTTTCTCTGCCGGAGGCAAGAGAAGGATGGTTGACGCATTCCACCTGTGGGTGATTTTTCAGGAACTGCACAACCTTCAGCGCGTTTTCTACATGGCGCTCCACGCGCAGCGACAGCGTTTCCAGTCCCTGCAGCAGCAGGAAGGAGTTGAAGGGCGAAATAACCGCGCCCTGATCTCTCATGAGGGTAGTACGCAGCTTCATGATGTAGGCAATATTGCCGCAGGCCTGCGTGAACACAACGCCGTGATAAGAGGGGTTCGGCTTTGAGAGGCCGGGGAACTTATCGTTCTGCGCCCAGTCGAATCTGCCGCCGTCAATCACAACACCGCCCATGACCGTGCCATGGCCGCCGATGAACTTCGTAGCGGAGTGGACAACGATGTCTGCACCGTGTTCGATGGGCCGGATCAGGAAGGGGGTTGCGAAGGTACTGTCGATAATGAGCGGAATGCCGTGCTTATGGGCAACGGCTGCAATGGCGTCAATGTCGATGACATCGGAATTTGGATTGCCGAGGGTTTCCGCGTAGAGCAGCTTGGTGTTGGGCTGAATCGCCTTCTCGAAGTTTTCGGGATCGGACGGATCGACAAAGGTGGTGGAAAGGCCCTGCTCGGTCAGCGTATTGGCAAAAAGATTGTAGGTGCCGCCGTAAAGATTGACGGAGGACACGATATGATCGCCCGCAACGGCGATATTCTGCACGGCGTAGGTGATAGCCGCCGAGCCGGAGGCCGTTGCCAGCGCCGCCGCGCCGCCTTCCAACGCTGCGATGCGCTTTTCAAACACATCGGAGGTGGGGTTCATCAGTCTTGTATAGATATTGCCGCTTTCCGTCAGAGCAAAGCGGCCTGCCGCCTGCGCGGAATCCTTAAATACATAAGAGGTGGTCGCGTAAATGGGAACGGCACGGGAATCAGTAGCAGGATCAGGCTGCTCCTGACCGACATGGAGCTGCAGCGTTTCAAATTTATATTTCGACATATTGATATGTTCCTTTCTTTATTTTAATTCTGTTGAACAAAGAAAGCAACACATTCGTCCAAATCGATAATTTTTCCGAACAAGCGTGATCAGAAGGTCTCTCATAGCATTCTCTCCATTTACCCACTAAATTAATAGGATGATTGAAATATAGCATCATTTTCCTATCAAGTCAATAGGTTAATAGATATTTCCTTATTTTTCTTTTTCACTTGTATTCTGATGAAAAAAAGCTACAATGGGTGGAGAAAATATAGAAACACACTTGGAGTGACGCAGCATGAACCAGTCTAAAAACCGTGATCTGTTTGAGAATATGCCCGTCAGCAAGGCCGTGCTTACCATGGCAGTTCCCACCGTCATCGGACAGATTATCATTCTGATCTACAACATGGCAGACACCTTCTTCATCGGCCGTACCGACAACCCCTATATGGTGGCCGGTGCCGCGCTGATTCTGCCGGTGTTCAACATCTCTTTGTCCATCGCTTCGCTGGCAGGCGTCGGCGGCAGCGCCCTGATCTCCAGACTATTGGGGCAGTCGCAGGAGGCGGAAGCGAAACGGGTCTGCAGCTTCAGCATCTATCTTTCGCTGCTTGCCGCGGCGATTTTCTCCGTGGGAACACTTCTGTTCATGGATCCGATCCTCCGCCTGCTTGGCGCGGGCGAAAACACCTTCGCCTTTGCAAAGTCCTACGCACTCTGCGTCATTGTGTTCGGCGGGATTCCGACCATCATGACAAATGTGCTTTCCAACCTCGTCAGAAGCATCGGCGAATCGAAAAAAGCCGGCTTCGGCGTAACCATGGGCGGCCTGATCAACATCGCGCTGGATCCGCTTTTCATGTTCGTCCTCTTCCCGGATGGGCAGGAAATCACCGGTGCAGGTGTCGCGACCTGCCTTTCCAACTGCATCTCCTGCCTTTACTTCATCGTCATCATCCGCAGAATGGGCAGCTCCTGTGTTCTTGGTCTGACCTCTCCCCGCAATCTTCCCGCCCGCAAAAATATCGGAAAGGTTTTGGAGGTCGGCTTCCCCTCCTGCGTGACAATCCTGCTGTTCGATCTGGACTATATCATCATTGACAGACTCATGTCCGGCTACAGCGATATCGCGCTGGCCGCAGTCGGCATCGTGCTGAAGGCCGAGCGGCTGCCGCTGAATATCGGCATCGGCATCTGTCAGGGCATGGTACCCATCGTTGCCTACAACTATGCGCAGAAAAACCGCAGACGGATGCAGGCGGTTTCCCGGTTCTCCCTGCTGCTCGGCATCGGCTGCGCCCTGATCAGCATCACGCTCTATGAAATTTTTGCGCCCTATGTCATGCGCTTCTTCATTCCCGATGTCGAGACCGTTGCGCTCGGCACGAAATTCCTGCGCATCCGCTGTCTGGCAACGCTCTTCATGTTCATGAGCTTCTATCATGTGCATCTTTTCAACAGCTACGGCAAGGGCAATTACGCGCTTTTCCTCGGTCTGATGCGCTGGCTCGCCTTCAACATCCCGATGCTTTTCATTCTCAACCACTTCTTCGGCATGTTCGGCATCGTCTGGGCGCAGCTGACTGCCGATATTCTGACGGTTCTGCTGTCGTTCTATGTCCATTTCCGCTATCAGCGGAAGGAGCAGTCGACATGCGCAGGCTGATGCGCTTCGTATTTTCAAAACAACGCCCCTCCGGCATCGGAGGGGCGTTGTTGTTTATCTGTTATTCAGTCCAAATGGTACCGGTACGGTGTGCCGATATATCCGGTTTCAAAGAACGTCGGCATATGATGGCGGATGATATAGTCAATATAGGAAGCCGTCATCTTCGCCGTCAGAATATATCCGCAGGGATTCATATGGCCGCCCAGAAAGAATTTCTCTTTGAACGCAGCGTCATAAACCGGCGCATACGCTCTGAAATCCAGCAGCCAGCAGTTATCGAAAAATTCGGTCATCTGCCGGAGCAGTTCGCGGTGCTGATCCGCCAAAACGGGAATCTGGCCCTCCCGCTCGTCGCGGGGAATCGTCATCAGGAAAAACTGCGCCCGCGGCTCAATTTGCTTCAATCTCTGAATGATCATGCCGTAATAGCCTGCAAAGGTCGGCTTGTTTTTGCTCCAGTCCTCCGGATCGATATCCGCAATCGAGCCAACCGGCTGCCCGTAATTCAGAAGATCGTTGACGCCGAGCGCCAGAATGTAAGCCTGACAGGCCAGATCCTTCGACCAGAAGCCGTTTTCCTCGGCAAAGGTCTTGCAGTATTCGCTGGCGGTCATGCCGCCTCTTGAAAAGTTCAGCACCTTGCTCCCGCACATCCGGCCAAGATACTGGCCCCAGGAATAGTCATAGAAATCATAGTATTCCTTTGATCCGTCCGCATGGACAGCCTCAAACTCACCGGAGGAAAGGCTGTCGCCTACGCAGCCGATGCTGCGAAAAATGGAACAGAAACCGCCGTCCGGCAGGAGCTTACCCAGCGGCTTTTCCTGCTCGGGCGCAAATTGAGAGAAATCCGTCACTTTCCCGTTCACCGCTCCTTTACGCCGAAGATCCTCGCAGAGTTTGCATAGAAGATCTTCTCCACATCCTGCTTGCCGAGGCCGAGGCGTTCGCAGGCCAGTCTGCAGGCATTCATTTCTTCATAGATAAAGAAGGTGATCTTGTCTGCCTCCGGGAACTCAATCTCGCGCATATGGGGGTCACCGGCAATGGCTTCCTTCGGGAACTGGCCCTTGGAAACCTCGTTGATATAGACGCCGTTTTCTACCACCCGGCGCGCATGCATCCGGAAGATGGGGAAGTCCGTGCCGTAGATAAAGCGGTTGGAACCGAAGCGGTTCAGCACCTGCTCCATGACCCAGTCATTCGTGTTGGCGGTAAAGTCCCAGACGGTCTTTTCCGTGTGCTTCAGATATTCCAGCGCATTGCCGACATCCTCGTTGGCATAGGCTCTGCCGAGATGCGCCACCAGCAGCTGCAGATCCGGATATTCCTGCTCGATCTCCAGCAGCTGGCAGTAGTTCACGGGGTCGGCCAACCGGCCGGGTCTTGCGATGTGCAGCTGCACGACCCACTTATGCTTGTTCGCCACTGCCAGATGCTCCTTGGGCAAGAAGTCATAGATGCGGATCTCGTCGGCGGGAATATAGGCCGGGGAGAACTGCAGATAGACCTTGATGCCCTTGAAAACGGGATCGGCCAGCACCGCCTGCTCCAACTCCTCCGCACTCTGACTCGGATGGGACATATACAGCGCCGGGAAATTGTTTTCATGCGCCTTTTCCGCCACATAGCGGTTGTTGCGCTCGCGGTCGATGGTAATGATGGGATCGCCGTAAACAACGGAAATGACTTCGTTATCCGGGAACAGAAGCCGGTTCGTTTCGTTCAGATCCTCGATGGAATTGTCCTTTGCCACAAGACGGGGCCAGTTCTGACTGCCCTCACGCAGACCGCCGTCGCGGTGGAACTCCTTCAGCCAGATATGGGCGTGGCAGTCAATAAAGGTTTTCGGCAGAAACGGCTTCAGAACCGTTTCGTAGTATTGTTTATCATAGGGTTTTACATCCAGCAAAGACATCGTTTCTCACCTTTCCTTGTTGTTTTGCAGGTTTTCTTTTTGTTATTTTACCATTTCCTGTCTAAAATGCAATCGCCAATACACGCCCTCGCCGGAGAAAAACCGCTTTGCGCCTGCACTTTTGCCGCGGTGGTCTATCATTTTTCCGCGTGGATTGCGTTTTCTCTCTTGTATTTTTCCGCCGATCTTTTACAATGAAAGCAGAAGTTTCAGAACCGTGCCGGTCTTTATCCGGCAGAAGGAGCAGCTCATGTTTGCAAAACAGAAATCATTTCTTGCACCGCCCCTCGGCAGCCGATTTACGAACCGGCAGCTGCTTGCTCTATTCCTGCCGCTGCTGCTGGAGCAGTTTCTTCTGAATCTGTCCGCGCTTTCGGATACGATTCTCGCCTCGGTGCTTTCGGACGCCGCGACCGCGGGCGTGTCGCACGCGTTTACCATCAGCAATCTCGCCGCCTGCCTGATCTACGGACTTTCCACCGGCGGATCGGTTGTCACTGCCCAATGGGTCGGCGCGCAGGATCGTTCCGGTGCAGCCGCCTCCGCCCGTACCTCCCTGCTGTTTACAACGCTGGTCTCCATCCTTCTGTGTACGGTTCTCATCGTCCGTCCGGCGGAGGTGATCCGTTTCCTGCTGGGTGACATTCCTTCCGATGTCATGGAATTTGCAGTCACCTATCTGATCTACAGCGCGCTGGCGCTTCCCTGCTATGCCGTTGTCTATGTTTCCACTGCTTCGTTCCGCGCCATCGGAAACACGAAAATCCCCATGTATGCCTGCGCCTTCATGCTCGGCGTCGCGCTGCTTTGCAAATGGCTGCTGGGCGTGGTTCTGCAGCTCGGCGTACTCGGTACGGCGCTCTCCAATCTGATCGGCGCCGGACTGACCGCCGTTCTGCTGCTGTGCTATATGCAGTCCGAACGCTCGGCGATCAGCTACCGCCTGCTCGGAGAATCCATCCTGCCCTTTGACAGCTTGAATCGCGTGTTCCGCATCAGCGTTCCCTCCGGCATCGAAAACATGACCGGCGCCATTGCGCTTCTGTTTTTGCAGCGGATCGTGGCAGGCTCTGGGATCGCGCAGTCTGCCGCCCACGGCATCGCCTCCCGTCTGCAGCCGATCTCCTATCTGCCCGCCTATTGCTGGGGAACCGTGGGACTGGTCATCGTCGGGCAGTACTGCGGCGCAAACGATCGCGACATGGCCCGGCTGCACGAACGGCACATTCTCAAGCTCTGCTATGCATGGATGATCCCGCTCAATGTGACTTTGATCGCCTGCTCGTCCTTCATCATCCGTCTATTCGGCGGCACGGCGGAATCGCTGGCGCTGGCACAGAGGCTCTTCATTTTCTACTGCGCCTTCTCCCTGCTGCTTTATTCCACGATGAACGCGCTGGCACAGATGCTGCGCGGCGCAGGCGATACAAGATTTACCATGGCCGTGTCGCTGCTGTCCATGTTCCTCGTATGGGTCGGACTGGCCACGCTCTTCAGCCGTGTGCTGCATCTGGGCGTTTTCTCGGTATGGCTCGCTATGGCGCTGCATTATGCAGTCTGCTCCGCCTGCTTCCTGCTGCGCTGCCGCGGCAGCCGCTGGCTCAGCCATGAGGTTCTGCGCCGATGAAGAAAAAGCGTTTTCCCGGAAGCATCACGAGACAAAATCTGCATAGGATTCTGTCCGCAAAAAAATTCATATTTGAATATTGAAAACTTCGGGAACTGCAGCTATAAATAATACTTGCAAGAAACGCATCAGCTATGTTCACTGCTGCGAAAGGAAAGGGACTGAATACATGAGTCTTTTTGAAGTAACACCGAATGATAC
>JAEDIZ010000177.1 GCA_016296635.1 Oscillospiraceae bacterium | reverse complement strand
CGCATTATACCAGCGGCTGACCCATGTATCCTCCATACCGAAAACTGCCAGGTTTTCCTTCAAAACAGCGATATCATCAAATCCCCAGGTCAAAAAGGTGCATTCATCTCCGCACCAGTTTCGGAATCTTTCCATGGCATCCGGAAAGCTCACGCCGTTTTCTCTTAAAAGCGCATCCTTGATGCCGGTCAAACTGGCGACCTTGCGGTTCATTTTCTTAAAATACTGCGGACGGATCAGCACCTGAAACTCGTCTGCCAAGGTCTGATCCTCCAAAAGGCGAACTGCACCGATCTGCACGATCTCGCCGCGCATGGGTGACGGCAGCGGCTGCTTTGCCGCAGAAGAACCCGGCCAGGCCTGATTCCATTCCATATCCAGAACGATATACTGCATAGCGATTCTCCTCTTCTCATTCGTTTTTATCGTATCATATTCCGCCCCGTCTGTAAACAATAATCCGGATTCTGCATAGTATGAAAAAAGTCTGCAGCGTTCTGCAGACCGGAAAGGCGGTAAGAAAATGCCATTTTTATTCCTGAGTCCCTCCACACAGACCTACAACGCCTATGCGACCACCGGCAACGAGCAGTACTGGATGAACCAGCTGGCAGACGCCATGGAGCCGAATCTTCGCGCCAACGCCATCAATTTTACGCGCAACAATCCGAACGGTTCCGCAGCCCAGTCCATCCGTGATTCCAACGCCGGCAGCTATGATTTCCACCTGGCGCTTCATTCCAATGCCTCGCCGGAGGCCTTGGCAGGCAGAATGCGCGGCATTGATGTATACTATTATCCTGCTTCCGCAGACGGTCTACGCATGGCAAATATTATTGCGGACAATCTGAAGTACATCTATCCCCTGCCGGATCGCGTCCGTGCACTTCCCTCTACGGTCATCGGCGAAGTCCGACGCACAAAGGCGCCTTCCGTCCTGGTCGAGCTGGGCTACCACGACAACCTTGAGGACGAAGCGTGGCTGACGCAGAATCTCGATACCATCGCCATTGCATTGGTTCAGAGTCTGACGGAATACTTCGGAACACCGTATCTCGGCTTTGAAGATCCGAGAGAAGGCAGCGTCTGTCTGGATTCCGGGGTGCTCAACCTGCGAAATCTGCCCGAAACAGATTCCGCGATCCTTGCGCAGATTCCGAACGGACAAAGCATCACCATTTACGGAGAATTCGACAACTGGTATTCTATTGGCTGGGGCGATCTGCTCGGTTTTGTCCGCGCCGATTATATCTGCACCCGCTCTCCACGCTGAGTGCATTCCACATTGCCGCATCTGCATTTGCAGATGCGGATTTTCTTTTTCGAGGGTATTGACAGATTTTGTATAATATAGATATGGAATTATAAGGGGAAATCTACCAATGAAAAAAATGTATGCCGCCTTTCTGGCGGTTCTGATCTGTATGCTTTGCGCCTGCACAGCAAAGCCTGCAGAAGAAAAAGGTGAATTCGTCCTTGCGACCACCGCGCCGGTGGCAGAAATCGCCAGCCGGCTTTTAGACGGCACCGACATTGAAACACAACAGCTCATCACGGAATCCGTTTCCTGTCTGCATGACTATTCTCTTTCCGTGGAGCAGATGAAAAAGGCGGAAAGCTGCAGTCTTGTTATCATCTCCGGCCTGGGACTGGAGGACTTTATGGAAAGTGTTTTGGCAAAATGCCCGGACTGTATCACAGCATCTTCCGACATTTCTCCTCTGCCGGGCGAAGACGGCAGCGACCCGCACGTCTGGATGGCACCGGAAAATATGGAATCCATGGTCAAAACCGTATCCTCGGCTTTGCAAGGCAGATACCCCGACGCTGCGCAGGCCATTTGCGCCAACGAAGCCGCATACTGCAAAGAACTGGATGCACTGAACACCTACGGAAAAGAGCAGCTTGCGCAGCTTTCCTGCAGAAAACTGGTCACGTTCCATGACGGTTTTTCCTATTTTGCCAGCGCCTTCGACCTGGAAATCGCCGCCGCCATGGAACTGGAACCCGGCAGTGAACCCTCTGCAAAGGAACTGGAAGCCATCATTTCCATCGTAGAGGAAAACGGAATTCCTGCTGTTTTCGTAGAAGCCAACGGTTTATCGGATGCCTCGTCCATCATTTCCGATGAAACCGGTGCAAAGGTCTTTACGCTGAACATGGCGATGGATCTCGGCAATGATCGCTATTTTGACGTTATGAAACGAAACATTGACACAATAAAGGAAGCGTTAGGATGATCCCTTTCAAACACTCTCATCAGGGCGACTGCGACCACGCATGTTGTCTGAAAATCGAGCATCTGTATGTCCGCGCAGGAAGCGAGCTGATTCTTGACGACATCAACCTACACATGCACTGCGGGCAAATCGTTGCCCTGATCGGGCCGAACGGCGCAGGCAAATCCACGCTGATCCGCTCTATTCTGGGTCACCGCGATTATGAAGGCTCCATTTCTTTTCATAGTGCCGACGGTTCCTCCAGTAAGCTCCGCATCGGCTATGTCCCCCAGAGTCCAAGCTTCACGCCCGGCGATCCCATGAGCGTGATGGATCTTTTTACCTGCTGCAACAGCCGTCGGCCTGCATTCCTGCGTCCCGCCAAAACCATGCGAGAAAAGGTATTATCCTGCCTTGCAAATGTTCACGGGGAAGCCCTGATCGATAAACGAATCGGCTCTCTTTCCGGCGGCGAATTGCAGAGAGTCCTGTTGGCGCTGGCGTTGGAGCCCATGCCGAATATTCTGATTCTGGACGAGCCGCTCTCCGGCGTGGACGTGGAGGGCATGGAGCTTCTGATGCAGATGCTCGATGAGATCCGCAAAAAATTTGACCTCTCCATTCTGATGACGACCCATGATTTTTCCACGCTGGAGCGTTATGCAGACCGCGTTGTGCTTCTGAACGGAAGGATTCTTCGCAAGGGCACGCCGTTGGATGTACTCAATTCCGATGAATTTGCACAGGCATTTCATATGGGAGGAGGCGGTACACAGTGAGTATCTGGTATGCATTCTGTGACCTGCTCGGTCTTGACCTTCTTTCCATGGATTTTATGAAGAACGCGCTGCTGGCTGTCATTGTCATGGCGCCTCTGTTTGGCCTTCTCTCCACCATGATCGTGACCGGCAAAATGAGTTTTTTCTCCGATGCCCTGGGACATTCCGGCTTTACCGGCATCGCCATCGGCGTTCTGTGCGGCATGTCGGCACCCATATGGTGCGCGGTAGGACTGGCTGTTCTGTTCGCATTGCTTTTCTCCTTTGTACGAAGCCGTTCCAGTCAATCCGCAGACACCATCATCGGCGTGTTTTCTTCAACAGCAGTGGCACTGGGTATCTTCATCGCCACCCTCGGCGGCAGCAGCTTCACCAAATTCAATAAGTACCTGA
>JAEDIZ010000044.1 GCA_016296635.1 Oscillospiraceae bacterium | reverse complement strand
GTTCGTGTGGAAAACGGAAAAACCTTTTATGACAATTCCCCACAGTACATTGAGCAGGCACTGGAAGGGAGCCTTCGCAGGCTCAGAACTGACTACGTTGATATTTATATTATCCATTACCGAGACGGCAGGACTCCGCTGGAAGAAGTCGTAGAAAAGCTGGAGCAGCTCCAAAAAGAGGGAAAGATACGCTATTTCGGTCTATCCAACATTCAGGGCGATCTTTCCGAATATCTTCCGTTCAACGGATCCTTTGTCTGCTGTCAGAACGAATATTCACTTGCCTGCAGGAAATACGAAGATGATCTGCAAAGGCTTGAACAGGACCTGGCGGTCACGCCCATGAGTTGGGGAAGCCTCGGTCAGGGAATTCTGACCGGAAAATATTCTAGGGAGAATATCTGTTTTGGTTCTGACGATCGACGCAGCAGAGAAATCTATATCAATTTCCACGGAGAGAAGCTGGAGCAGAATCTGCAGATCGTCGAGGCATTGAGGCAGGTCGCGTCGAACCACAGGAAAAGCGTCGCGGCATGCGCCATCCGTTTTATTCTGGATCGTCTGCCCGCATCCGTTGTGCTGGCAGGCATCAAGCGTCCTTCGCAGCTGCTGTCAAATGCAGAGGCCATTGACTGGCATTTGACTGAAGACGAGCTGATTTTATTGGAGAATGTTTCAAAATGAATGGTAACGCAACATCTCAACGTTTGGATTTTATTGATATCCTATACACAGTCGGGATTTTTTCGGTTATCTGGGGGCATTCTCACCCCAGTGACTGGAGCCTTTTTCCACCGAATTTGATCAACCTTTTCTATGCATTTCACATGCCGCTCTTTTTCTTTATTGCCGGCTATCTCTTTATGACATCAAAAGGCATTGAAAAAGATGGATATTTCGCGTGGATTCGAAAGAAAGCCATTCGATTGCTCACTCCGTTTTTCTTTCTAAGCGCAGTATGTTTTCTTCCGAAATACTATGTTGAATTTCACAGCTTTACAAATCTTTCCTGTTCCTATTTTTTGAGAACAATAGCGATTCCTCGTGAAAACATTTGGGGGCATCTTTGGTACTGTCCGGTTCTCTTTCTGTTATATTTGATACTGGGTGCAATTTATTCGTTGCAAAAAAACTGCATTCAGAATAAGTGTCGAATAGCCATTTCATTAGGCATTTTATTGACTTCCTGCGTTCTTTTTTTCGTTCCTCTTAGCACCGAATGGCTTGGAGTCAACGATCTTTGTAATTTCAGCATTTATTTCATTGTCGGCATGTTGATTGCCGATCCGATTCTTCGCCTTTCCTCTACATCGCCATTCCCGGATCGGTTCCTTTCCGTTCTGAGCGTTCTCCTTCTTGCCGTTGGAGTCGTCTTGTTTTTTTCTGACTTTTATTATACCAAAGCAGGAAAATTCTTCACTGCAGCGATATTCATTTTTGGATTTCTGCTTCTTTCCAAAAAACGGGCAGGATCTTCCTTCTGTTATTTTTTCAGCAAAAATACATTTACGTTCTATTTATATTCCTGGTCGTTTCAAGCACTTGTCGAATTGCTTTTGAAACACATTGAAATGGCATGGTATTTCACCATGCCGCTGATGTTTGCTGCGGGAGTATTGGGCCCGATAATTATTCTGCTTATCTATAAAAAGGCAGTTTTCCTTCACCAAAAACCAATCAAACTGATTTTGGGCATTTGCGAATAGGAGGACAACATGACCAGTACCCAGTTAGCGTGGCTGATACGCCGCCACGGAATTGAAATGACGCATATTTCCGGCGGAAGCCACATTGCCTCCGTCCTTTCCGTTGCTGATATTATCGCTGTTCTCTATGCAGATATTATGCAATTCAATCCCGAGCATCCCAAATGGGACGAGCGTGACCGGTTCATTCTCAGCAAAGGGCATGCCGGTGCTGCCATTTATGCTGCTTTGGCAGAAAGCGGTTTTTTCCCGTCTGAGGAACTGAAAACGCACTATGCAAATGGCAGCCGTCTCTCGGGTCATGTTTCGCATCATCTGCCCGGTGTTGATTTTTCTACCGGCAGCCTTGGTCACGGTCTGTCTGCCGCTGCCGGCATGGCTTTCGCTGCAAAACAGGATCATAAAAAGCACCGCGTTTTTGTTGTATTGGGTGACGGAGAATGTGACGAGGGTTCCGTATGGGAAGCCGCTTTGTTTGCAAATCATTTTCGTCTGGATAATCTTGTTGCAATCATTGACCACAATCATATGCAGAGCCTCGATTTCTGTGAAAAAACAATCGAACTTGAGAGTCTTTCCTCAAAATGGCAGGCTTTTGGCTGGAACACGCTGGAAATCGACGGCAATGACCATGACGCGCTCCGTGCCGCGCTGCAAAGTGCAGAAAACGAGCTTCACAAGCCAACCGTAATCATCGCCAACACGGCAAAGGGAAAAGGCATCGATTTTATGGAAAACGATATTCTTTGGCATTACCGTTTTCCACATAGTGACTGGGAATATGACGGTGCGGTCATGCAGCTGCACCGGTCGAAGCCGGACGGAATCGAAGATCCGTACACGCCGGACGGAATCTCCAATCCTATCCTTCCCGGCGAAGATGCGGATATTTTCCGCGACCATACCATGAGCGCAACATATGCACCGACATGGATGCAGAAAGGAGACCCGGTATGAGAGACACTTTTGTCAGGACTCTGATCAAACTGGCGCAAAAGGACAAAAACATTGAACTGATTACCGGTGATCTCGGGTTTGGCGTTTTGAAACCATTCTGGGAAGCTGTTCCGGATCAGTTTATCAACGCCGGGATTGCAGAGCAGAACATGACAACCGTCGCTGCAGGAATGGCTTTGGAAGGAAAGACCGTTTTTACATATTCCATCGGCAATTTTCCCACGCTGCGCTGTCTGGAGCAAATTCGAAACGACTGCGCCTATCATCATGCCAATGTGAAAATCGTCTGTGTTGGCGGTGGCTTTGTATATGGTGCTTTGGGCATGAGCCATCAAGCCACAGAGGATATCGCCGTGATGCGGGCTCTTCCGGATGTTGCTGTCTTCTGTCCCGGCGATCTCGTTGAGGCAGAAGAAATCACAAAGGCAATCGCAGCTTACCCCGGTACCTGTTATCTGCGGCTCGGACGCGGCGGCGAAAAACGGATTCATGAGAAATTAGAGCAGTTCCAAATCGGAAAAGCAATCCATGTCCGGCAGGGCAGCCGGGTCGCTATTTTTTCGACCGGGGCAATCTTTGAAGAAGTGGATGCCGCCTGCAGCGAACTGCATAAAAAGGGGATCACCCCTACCATCTATACCTTCCCCACTGTAAAGCCCATCGACTGGGACGTCATCCTGCAATGCGCCTCATCCCATGAGCTGATCGTCACCTGCGAGGAGCATAACCTTTCCGGTGGCTTCGGAAGCGCGGTTGCGGAGGTACTGGCGGAGCTTCCCGCTCATGCGAGGCTTTTACGAATCGGCATGAACGATCAGTACGCCACACTTGTTGGTAATCAGAAATACTTGCGGGAACAGTACGCAATGAGCAGCAGACACATTGTTGACAGAATTGAGGCGGCCCTTTTTTGAACAGACGAATTCTAATTACTTCCACAGATCTGATGATGGTGCAATTTCTGCTGCCGCACTTGGAGTATCTGTCTGAACACGGTTATGATGTTGAGATTGCCTGCTCGGATGTAGGCGGTCGTATGAGTGAGATCCATCAGAAAGCAGCACCTTTCACAAAAAAGATCCATACGGTGCGGCTTGTCCGCAATCCGTTTTCTCTGAAAAATCTGACCGGATATCAGGACTTGAAAAAGGTCATCTGCAGCAAACAATACGACATCATCTGGACAAACGAACCCGTAATGGGTTTTGCCACCAGACTGGCTGCAAAACGCACAAGAAAAAACGGCACAAAAGTCATTTATATGGTGCATGGCTTTCATTTTTATTCCGGTGCACCATTGCTCAACTGGCTTCTTTTTTATCCGGCAGAATTATTCGCATCGCGGTTCTGCGATGAAATCATTACAATCAACCGCGAGGACTTCGGCAGAGCGAAAAAAATGCACGCAGACTCCGTAAACATGATACACGGTATCGGCGTGCGCACAGACCGCTTTCACCCGCAGCCAAGCGAACTGTGCCAGGCCGTGCGCAGCCGGGAGAACTTGGCAAAAGAGAATTTTTCCATTCTCTGCACCGGTGAGTTGAACAAAAACAAAGATCAGGAAACATTGATCACCGCCGCATCCATTTTGAAAAACGCCCTGCCCGATCTTCGGGTTTTTCTTGCCGGCAAAGGAGCGATGGCAGAGGAGCTTTCGGCTCTGATATCGCAGCTTGATCTGCAGGATCATGTAAAACTGCTGGGGTATCGGACGGATCTCGATCAGCTTGCCCCCGCTATGGATCTAATCGTATCCTGCAGCCACAGAGAAGGACTGCCGCTCAACATCATGGAGGCCATGCTCTGTAAAAAGCCCGTTGTGGCGTCCCGGAACCGCGGTCATAACGAGCTTGTCGAAGACGGAAAAACGGGCTTCCTGTTTTCCTGCGGCGATGCAGAAGCGCTTGCCGCGCGTATCGAAGAGCTCGCGCAGGATGCTGCCCTGTCTGCCCAGATGGGCGAGGCGGGATTCCAAAAGGTTCAGCAATATACGGTTTCCGCCGTACAGGCAGAACTGGCAAAGCTATTTTCTGAATTATTGGAGCAGAAATCAGCAATAAAAACTTAGGAGGCAGGCATGCGGACCATCGGAATCATCGGCACGGTCATATGGCTGGGTGTCATGGCTCTTGTCAGCAACACTTATAAATGCACGCAAACAGAATACCTGCATGGACAGTCTGTTATCCGTACAAACCGTTTCTTTGCCGTTCTGGTTTTTTTGCCGGTCATTTTATGGGCAGGCTTCCGCAGCGGCGCCGGCTATGCGGATACAAACGCCTATATCCGTTTCTACAGTGAATTGCCGGATTCCTTTTCCGGCCTGCAAGACAGCCAGCACGCGAATCCGAAGGATCCCGGCTTTACCGTTTTTGCCTTTGTGATCAAGCGTCTTTTCGGCAGCAGTCACACACCGTTTCTGTTGATCATCGCGGTCATTGAAGGCCTTGCCGTTGTCACGTTTTACCGCCGGTATTCGAGTCAGTACATCCTTTCGATTTTTCTTTTCGTTGCCAGCGCGGAGTATTTTTCCTGGATGTTCAACGGTATGCGGCAGTTTCTTGCCGTTTCCATCCTCCTGCTGGCGTTCCCGCTCTATCTGGACAAAAAATATCTCCGTTTTCTTCTTCTGTTCGCTTTGGCCTGCACCATCCACATGACCGCAGTCATTATGATGCCCATCGTGTTGGTCGCGCGAAGAAAGCCATGGAATGTTTTTTCCATGCTGGCAGTCATTCTTGCGTTCTACGCACTTATGCGAACAGATCGGTTCACGGAGATTCTGAACGCCGCCGTGCAGGATACGCAGTACAGCGAGAGCGTGTATTCCTGGACATCCTCCGGCGATGACGGTGCCAATCCCATCCGCGTGCTGGTTCACGCCATCCCGACGATTCTTGCGCTGTTTGGCAGAAAACAGCTGAAGACTGCAAATGACCCGATCATGAACATCTGCGTGAATATGTCCATCGTAGCGACTTCATTATGGGTCATCGCAATGGCCACCAGCGGCATTTTTATGGGCCGGCTGCCCATATACGCAGGTATGTTCAACTACGTGCTTCTGCCATTTGAAATCGAAACCATTTTTGACCGGCGAAGTGCCCGTGCGGTGACGATCTTCATGTGTGTCTGTTATCTCGCATTCTATTTCTACCAGTTCCATTTTACGTGGCATTTGATATAGATCACAGAAATTATTTCAGTTCTGTAGGAAGTGTAAAATTTTGATCAGAGTACTTCATGTTGTTACCTATATGGGGCGAGGCGGTCTGGAAACCATGCTGATGAATTATTATCGGCACATTGATCGTTCCCGCGTTCAATTTGATTTTCTCGTGCATCGGGATTTTCGGGCCGATTATGATGACGAGATAGAATCACTGGGCGGAAAAATCTTCCGCCTGCCGAGGCTCGTTCCCTGGAGCCGATCTTATCACTGCGCACTTGATGCGTTTTTTGATGCACATCCGGAGTACAGAACCGTTCACGTGCATCAGGACTGCCTGAGCTCCGTGATTCTGAAGTCTGCCATGCAGCATGGTATTCCCGTAAGAATCGCACACAGTCACAGCAGCCGCCAGGATTACAATCTCAAATATCCGATCAAGCTCTTTTACCGCCGTCTGATCC
The DNA here is from genome assembly GCA_016296635.1 of Oscillospiraceae bacterium. Lineage (GTDB taxonomy): Bacteria > Bacillota > Clostridia > Oscillospirales > Oscillospiraceae > CAG-170. The sequence continues at coordinate 10,640 of JAEDIZ010000044.1, read as the reverse complement.
CCTGTTACGCCACAAAGCTCTTTGCCTGCGGGCAGGAGGCCGGGCGGTGGATGTTCCGCGGCGCTCCGTTTGAGATCGTTCCGAATGCCATAGATACCGAAGCTTTCCGGTTTCGCCCGCAGGTACGCGAGGATGTGCGGCGCGAGCTTCAGATTTCCCCGGACGCATTGGTCGTCGGACATGTCGGCCGCTTTTCGCCTGCCAAAAATCACATGAAACTGTTGGAAATTTTTGCTGCGGTTCATGAGAAAACGCCGGACAGTATGCTTCTGCTTGTGGGTGACGGTGATCTGCGGAAACAGATCGAGGCAAAAATTGCTGCGTTGCGGCTGGAAAAATCCGTCATCATGACCGGCGTGCGGGAAGATGTATCCGCTCTGCTGCAGGCAATGGACTTGTTTGTTTTTCCGTCAATCTATGAGGGACTCGGAATCGTTCTGGTTGAAGCACAGACAGCAGGCCTTCCTTGCATCGTATCGGATACGATCCCCAGTGAAGTCCAATTGACCGACCTCGTTGCATTTGAAAAATTGTCATCCTCAGCAGATGATTGGGCAAGAACAATTCTCAAAAAGAAAAACACTATGCGAATTGACCGACACGAAGAAATCGCATCGCATGGCTTTGATATTTCCGCCGAAGCGGCGAAACTGCAGGAGTATTACCTCAACGCCTATGAACAAATCAACTGACCCGATTCTTACTGTATTTACACCCGCATATAACCGTGCGCACACGCTTCCGCGAACCTTTGAATCTCTGAAAAAACAGACCTGCAAGGACTTTCTCTGGCTGATTGTTGACGACGGATCCACCGATCAGACCCGAAGCCTTGCAGAGAACTGGATGCAGCAGGACAACGGATTTGAGATCCGATATATTTTCAAAGAAAACGGCGGAATGCATACCGCGCACAATACGGCTTACGAAAACATCACCACAGAGCTGAACGTCTGCATCGACTCTGACGATTGCATGGCAGACAACGCTGTGCAGCTGATCCTGGAAAAATGGACCTCTGTCAGGCATTTGGGCTATGCGGGCATCATCGGGCTGGATGCGGATCTGCAATCCGGAAAAATCATCGGCACGGGTTTTCCCGAAGGTTTGACTGAGACGACTTTGTGCGGCTACTATCAAAACGGCGGCAGCGGCGATAAAAAGCTGATCTACCGGACAGATATTATCAAAAGTGTGCCTCCTTATCCGATTTTTCCCGGAGAAAAATACGTTGCTCTGGCATACAAATACCGTCTGATCGATCAGAACTATCAGCTGGCAGTTCTGCCGGAAGTTCTCTGCAAGGTCGAATATCAGGCGGACGGTTCGAGCAGCACCATGATCCGCCAGTATCTGAAAAACCCGCGAGGCTTTGCTTTTTGGCGTAAGATCTGTATGCAGTATCCGCAGTCCAAAAAACGGCTGCTTATTGACTGTATCCATTACGTTTCCAGCAGCATTCTCTCAAAAAACCGGCATTTTCTGAAAGAATCGCCAAAAAAGTGGCTGACTGTATTGGCTCTCCCGTTTGGATGGCTGCTGACAATTTATATTCGGGTAAAGGGAAAGACACAGGGTATTTGATATGAACCAGTTTTTTCGGGAAGATTACCTTCGCATGACGGGAACTTCATACCGTTTCGGCATCAAGAGCTGTATCCAGTATCTCTTTTCTCATCAGATCCGGTTCGTCAGATGCTGGCGAAAAGCGAACGAAAAAATGACAGTTTTTCGCCGTCTCAGGCTGCACCGTTTTTCTGAAAAATACGGATTGGAGATTTCTCCGAAGGCACAGATCGGGCACGGTCTATACCTTGGTCATGCTTACAACATCACGGTTGCCGGCGATGCAACGCTCGGAAATAATGTAAACCTGCATAAAGGCTGCACCATCGGCAGGGAAAACCGCGGCAGGCGGGAAGGCTGCCCCACAATCGGCAGCTGCGTTTCCATTGGAATCAATGCCACAGTCATTGGGAATATCACCGTTGGTGACGATGTCATGATTGCGCCCAATGCCTTTGTCAATTTTGATGTTCCAAGTCATAGTATCGTCATCGGCAACCCCGGCACGATCCACCCGAAGGAAAATGCCACAGAACGATATATTGCATTTCGAGTATAAAGAGGTCTGCAATGATTCCGAAAAAAATTCACTATTGCTGGTTCGGCCGTGGAGAAAAACCGAAGCTGGCGCAAAAGTGTATTGCCAGCTGGAAAAAACAGATGCCGGATTACGAGATCATCGAGTGGAATGAAGATAACTTTGATGTCAACATGAACGCATACACCAAAATGTGCTACGAAAGCAAAAAATACGCGTTTCTGACGGACTATGTCCGGCTTTTCGTCATTCATGAGCATGGCGGCATCTATTTTGACACCGATGTAGAAGCGATCCGCTCTTTTGATGATCTGCTTTCATATCCGGCCTTCTTTGGATTTGAAGAATCGCAGTACATCAATACCGGCGAAGGCTTCGGCGCAGAGGCCGGGAACAGCCTTGTTTTGCAGATGATGGACGAATACACGCCGCTGCTTGACGGAAAACACGGCGTAATCGGATGCCCGAGGCTTAACACAGATGCTCTTCTTCGTTCCGGGCTTCAGCTTTCCGGCGAAAAACAGATTCTTTCGGATGCCGTCATTTTGCCTGCAGACTATCTGAATCCGTTTGATAACCCTACCGGTATCCAGACGAAAACAAAAAACACCTATTCTATTCATTGGTATGGGAAAAGCTGGCTGAGTTGGGATGTCAGAATCAGAAGCAGTCTTATGCGGCCGGTTCACAGACTGCTTGGGAAAGACCTCTTCCACAAAAAACATCAGGCAGGTGATTGAATGATCCGGATTTTTATGATCGGGTTCAGCCAGAATAAGGGCGGCGTGGAAGCATACATCTCAAATCTGTGCAGCCAGCTGGATCCTGCAAAATACGAGATCATTCTCAGCGCGCCGGAGATGGAGATTGACGGAAAGACCTGGATCCGTCCGCGCAATCGCCACAATTATCTGCGGTATTGCGCCTTCTGGCGGAGGTTCTACCGGGAAAACCATTTTGACGTTCTCTATTTCAATACCTGCGATATCGTCAGCATCGACGAATTGAAATTCGCCAAAGCTGCCGATGTGCCGGTTCGCATCATCCATGCGCACAGCGCCGGCAATCAGCAGGCCATTCAGAAAAAACTCAGCCTTTTCCATCGGATTTGTGAAAATCAAAGCCGGAAAACGCTGCATCGGTATGCCACGCATATGTTTGCCTGCTCCAAGGCAGCCGGTGGCTGGATGTTTGACGGGCGCGATTATGAACTAATCCAAAACGGCATCGATCTGCAAAAATATGCTTATTCCGAAGCAAACCGTCAAAAATGCAGGGAACTTTTATCCATCGGCTCCGCTCCTTTGTTTGGCTGTATAGGACGGCTGGATCCAGAGAAAAATCCGCTCTTTGCGATTTTTGTTGCAGAGGAGCTGGTCAGAAAAGCGCCAAACGCCAAAGTCGTTCTGATCGGCGACGGAGAATTACGGCCGGAGGTTGAGAAGGCGATCCGCGAAAAGGATCTGCAGCAGAACGTCATCCTGACGGGCGCGGTCAGCAACGTCAACGAATGGATGTCCGCGCTGGACTGCCTGCTGATGCCGTCTTTGTTTGAGGGACTTCCCTTCGTGCTGGTGGAGGCGCAGGCAGCCGGACTGCCCTGCGTTGTTTCCTCTGCCGTGTCGAGAGAAGCCGATCTGACTGGACTGGTTCAGTTCGTGGATCTGTCTATGTCCGCAGAGAAATGGACAGAGCTGCTTCTTTCAAAATGCGGCGCTCCGCGTCCTGATACCTCCGATCAGCTCATCCGGGCCGGGTATTCTATCGCTGCAACGGCAGAAAAAGTCCACTCAATCATTTCATCAGCAGTTTCCGGGGAGATGTAGAATGATTCTTTCAAAGATCATCCGCAGAATGAAAAACAACATATGGCAGGCCAAACGGAACGCCATCAATCAGGCAGACAGAAAGCGGTTAAACCCATATGCCGAAACTGCCTCTATCCTTTCCATGAACTGCATCGGCGGAATTCTGTCCCATGATCTCGGTCTCCGGTTTCTTTCGCCGACTGTGAACCTGTTCTTTCGGGCAGAGGATTTTATCAAATTCTGCGAAAACCTAGACTATTATCTGAGCATCGACGAGTTTACTGAGTGCCGAGACTCCGCAATCATCGGTCAGAGAACCTATCCGGTCGCTTTTCTCGGAGATCTGACGCTGTATCTGGTGCATTACCGTTCCGTTGCAGAGGCGCAGGAAAAGTGGAACGAACGGAAAACGCGGATCAACCGTGACAATATTGTTCTTCTGAATACAGACCGCGAGGGAATGACCGAGGCGTTGAAGGATCGCTTTGAGGCGCTCCCCTATCGCAAGGTCATGTTCACCCATCTGCCGGATGAAACACACAAAAGCTGCTTCTATATCCGGGGCTATGAGAATGAGCCCTGTGTCGGAATCATCACCGACCACGACGGCTGGGACGGAAAGCGCCCCATCGATCAGTTTGATTATGTGTCGTTTCTGAATGAGGATACCTGATATGACGAACACAGATACCGCAAAATCGAAGGTCAAAATGTCAAACGAGAGCCGCATTGAATGGGTTGACACCGCGAAAGGCATTGGCATCCTCTTTGTCATGTTTGGGCATTGTTATCTTGACACAAAGTATGTCTTTTGGTTTACATCCATCCATATGTCTCTTTTCTTTTTCCTTTCCGGATATGTGTTCCGAAATAAAGGTTCCTACTTTGCTTTTCTGAAAAAGAAAATCAAGTCCCTGCTGGTGCCTATTGTTTTATTGCTGTCGTAACTGCGTTGATCGATGGTTTGCTGGCTGTTACACACGGACGGGATTTTTTGCCTTGTCAGATTCTTCTCAATTATGTTATTCAAAAAAGATTTACTTTACTATGGTTTCTCACCTGCCTGTTCCTTTCAGAACAGGTAATGTACTGGTTATCACGGTTAAGAAATCGTTTTGATAGCCACTGGTTCTGGCCTATCATCAGCTGCATTTTTCTCTTTGCATTTTTTCTCTATCAACAATTTATTGGAATTGAACTGTTTTGGAATGCAGACCTGGCGATTTTGGCAGTAGGAATCATGGCTATTGCTCAATCTTTTGCAGATTTCCGGTTTTTGGACAAATTCAAAAAACCACTCTGTCTGCTTCTTGTCATACTTTGGCTTGTTTCTTCATGGATCAATTTCCACTTTTGGGGGACAGTTGACTGGTATTACAGCAGCTTTGCCAACCCGCTTCTCTTTTTACTGGCTGCATTATCCGGTACTCTTGTCATTTGCGTCATATCGAAAGCCATTGTATTCCCGAACCTAACCTCACTCGGTCGTAATTCCTTGTTCTTTTTCGGTTTCCATAGGATCATAATCGACCTCTCTTTTGCTTTATATAATAAAATCGGTCTGAATGTAGAGACCGGAACCTGGCAGGCTATTCCCTTTGCTTTTGTCAGCGTTGCCTTGGCAATTCTCGTCTTGATCCCGTTGAATTGGTTTACTTTGAAGTTTTTTCCATGGTGCATGGGAAAGAAAGGCAGACACGCATGATCAGCATCATTGTTCCCATTTATAATGTAGAAAAATATCTTCCCAAATGTCTGGACAGTCTGATCCATCAGACCTGCCGGGATTTGGAGATCATACTGGTAGATGACGGCTCCCCCGACAGATGCCCCGAAATCTGCGACAGCTATGCAGCACTTGATGCAAGAGTCCGCGTCATTCATCAGAAAAACAGCGGCGTATCCGCTGCCCGAAATGCCGGTCTTGCTTCCGCGAGGGGGGAATGGATCGGATTCATGGATCCCGATGACTGGGCAGATCCGACGATGTATGAAAAGCTGCTGCAGGCGATCCGGCAGTCCGGCGCTTCACTTGCGATCTGCGGCTACAATTACTATGATGAGTCCTATCATGTCGATGCGCAGCGGATATATCCCGTCCGGGAGAATGAGCTGCTCGACCGCAGAGAGCTTTTGAAACGGCTGTCTGATATGCCGCCGACCGTTCGCCACGGCGCGGTCAATAAGCTTTTCCATGCTTCTGCACTGAAAGGCATATCTTTTCCCGAAAACCTTCGTTCATCGGAGGATGTTGCCTTTCTGACCGCCTGCATGAAAAATGTGCAGCAGGCCGTGATCGTGCATCAGCCCCTGTATCAGAACCTTGTCCGCAAAGGAAGCGCAACGCACGGCGCATTGAAGACCGGCAGTCTGGCAGACTCCTTTCAGGCTCATAAGGATATGTACGAAATGATCATCGCTGCGTATCCCGATCTCAAGGATCACAGTCTTGCTTTTTTGATGGATGTATGCCTTCTGAAATATACTGAGACGAAAGGAAAGGCCGCGATGCTTTCAGAAGAGAAAAACGCAGCAGCAAAAAAACGGCTCCGTCAGATGCGCCGATTCATCAAGAAATACGCATGGCAGGCACTGTTTGATAAGGAAATTTATTGGAAGACAAGGATCTATTATCTTCTGTTCTGATAAGGAATTTGAACATGGAAACTGAAACCCGACAGATTCAATTAAAATGTCTTGAAATACTCAATCTCGTAGACGCAATCTGCCGAAAACACAAAATCGCCTACTCCTTGTGCGGCGGCAGCGTGGTCGGCGCACACCTTTACGGAGCGTGTCTGCCCTGGGACGATGACGTCGATCTGATGATGACGCGAGAACACTATCAGCGTTTTTTAGAAGTTGTCCAAGAAGAACTGCCGGAAGGCTTTTCCGTGCAGAATTATCAGCTGAGCAAGGAATTTCATACCACTTTTACGAAAATTTTGAACGAAAACACCACGGTCGTTCAGCAGGACGGCTCTGTTTCCGGTATTTTTCTAGATATTACCGTATATGACCGTGTGCCGAATGACCTCCGATTTTATTGGGACACGTTTCTTTGGAAGCTCTCGCAGATCGTCATGATCGGCAAAGTAGAATCACGCGGGCTCAAAAGCGCCGTCAGAAATCTTGCGTTATGCACCGTTCTTCGTGACCGGGCAAAATATCTTTCCTTTTTCCAGCATCAGATTGAAAAGCAGACGCTGACAAAAAACTATGCCTACGCCGAACTGTTCGGTGCGTTCTGCAACACAAAAAAGTACGATCCCGAGATTTTCGAGAACTATTCGGAGATCACGTTTGAGGGAAAACGATTCTCAATCGTCCGTGATTATGTGAAATATCTGGAAACGCGCTATGACCGCACGGACTTTCACGAGCCGGCTGACAGGCAGATCGCCCCGCATTATCAGTTTGTGGATTTTTCCAAACCATATAAGGAGTACCTCGCCTCATGCCACTCATCAGTGTAATTGTTCCCGTTTATAATGTCGCACAGTTCCTGCCGCGCTGCGTTGACAGTATTTTGATGCAGTCCTTTCAGGATTTTGAAGTGATCCTCGTCGATGACGGTTCCAGCGACGAAAGCGGCGTCCTCTGCGAGCAATACGCAAAAATCGACTCCAGAATCCGTGTGGTCCATCAAGAAAACCGAGGGTTATCCGGTGCCAGAAACACCGGCATTGAAAACGCGAACAGCACATTTCTCGCATTTATCGACAGCGATAGTTTTGTTCCTCCTTATATGCTGTAGGATCTGTTCGATGTTGCTGAGCAAAGCGATGCAGATTTTGTCAAAGGGAATTATCTGCCGTTCCATCACCCGGACGAATGTCAATGTGTTCCTGACAAAACCGTTACTGTCATGGATCCTCGCACCGCCCTTTCCGAGTTTCTTTCTCCGAAAAAAGGATATGAAAAGAAAGTCAGCACGACTGTGTGGAACGGATTGTATCGGCACGAACTTTTCGACTCCATTCGTTTTCCGGAGGGCCTGCTGTATGAGGACGGTTACGTGATGCCGCAGCTGATTCTTGCATCGCAAAAAATCGCACACATCAATGAAGTCATCTACTATTATTACCAAAACAGCAATGGCATTGTTGCTGCCGGTTTGAACGCACATGCGCTGAAAAGCCTCGACGATAGATTTTTTATCCATGATCTAATGAAAGAGCGATATCCCGAATTCAGAAAAACTACCTGCCAAGCATGGATCGATAAATATATTTTTGTCTATTGTCAGATTTGCAAAAATAAGAAGCTAGACCCGGGCCATATGTATCGCAGAAAGATTCGTTTTGGATTGCTTCGAAACCTGCGTTACTTTTCTCAATGCGGTATTCGGTTAAAAACACTTATAGATATCGTCTTATTCTGTCTGTTCCCGTTTATTTCAAAAACCCGATAACCTGATGCAGAGGCGTAATCTGTTCAGCTTCTGCGTTTCCATTCTGAAGCTTTCGGAGAGTCCCCATGGATCAGAAAAAAAGAAGTCAGAAAATATTTATATCCGGCCTGCTGTCACAGATCGTAACGCTGCTGCTCGGCATCATCATTCCGAAGCTCGTCATTGTCAGTTACGGCTCCGAGGTAAACGGCCTGCTTTCCTCTGTCCGTCAGATCTTCGTCTACGTTGCGCTTCTGGAGGCCGGCATCGGAACGGCATCGCTTCAGGCCTTGTACGCCCCGATCGCAGCGGATGACCACGCCCGGACTTCGGCCATTATGGCTGCGACCGACCGTTATTACAGGCGTACCGGCAAGCTGTATGCAGCTGCCGTTATCCTGCTTGCGCTTTTGTATCCCCTGATCGTAAAAAGTGCAATTCCATTTCCCGTTGTTGCCGGCGTCATTTTCTTTCAGGGCGCCTCCGGTGTCATCAATTATTTCTTTCAGGGCAAATTTTCCATTTTGCTCCGCGTAGACGGAAAAAGCTATATCACCGCAAATGTTGCAACCATCGTCAACATCGTTTCAAAGCTGGCGCAAATTGCGCTGATATTGGCCGGCTGCAACATTCTGACGGTACAGATCGCGTATTTCATCATCAATGTCGGGCAGATGCTGTACATTTCTTCCTATATCCGTCGGCATTACGGCTGGCTGGATCTGTCTGTAAAGCCGGATTATCAAGCTCTGTCACAAAGCAGGAATGTCATCATTCATCAGGTATCCGGCTTGATCTTCAACAACACCGACATTCTGGTGCTGACTTTTTTCTGCGGTCTGAAAACCGTCAGCGTCTATTCTCTTTACAGCATGATCGTAGGCTGCGTATCAACCGTAATCGATACCGTCTGCAGCAGCGTGGAGTTTATTCTCGGGCAGGCCTTTCATACCGACCGGGAGCGTTTCCTGCGGCTGCAGGAAACCTATGAAACCTATTATCTCGGCCTCTCCTTCGCTTTCTTTACCGTCACGCTGGTCATGCTCCCTTCCTTCATTCAGATCTATTCCGCCGGTATTACGGATGCCGTCTATACGGACGCCTATCTTCCCTATCTGTTCGTCATTCTGAATGTACTGATGTATGCCCGCAGAACCTCCAGTCAGATCATCAATTTTGCCGGCCATTTCAAGCAGACACAATGGCGCTCCGTTTTGGAAAGTGCGATCAATCTGACCGTTTCTCTTGTGCTGGTCTATCTGATCGGGATTTACGGCGTACTGCTCGGCACCATCGCTGCCCTTCTGTACCGCACAAATGACATCATTTTATACGCCAATCTGAAAATTCTCGGCAGAAAGCCTTGGAAAACATACCGCCGCTGGCTGCAGAACACGCTGCTGATGGTTTTCTGCGTGCTTGGACTGAACACAGTCCTTCCCCCCATCAACAGCTATCTGACATGGTTTGTCCATGCCGCATGGATCACCCCCTCGTGTTTGATTCTGTATTTTGCCGTTGACTCCGTTTTTGACAGAAAAAGCTTTTCCATGCTGAAAGGCCTGGTTCAAAAAAGAGCCCGATGATTCCCTTATTTCGGAGGAACCCTACCGTGACTTTTATCTATGCTCTGCCTTTATGGTTTGTCGCCGCCGCTATGGCGGGCAGCGTCATCCTTTGGGCCGGGCTGCATAATCGATCCGGGCGCAGGTGGAAGCTTTTCAACGCCGGACTGTTTATTGTGTCGCTGCTTGTGATTTTCTTTGCGACTGTTCTGCATCGTACCCCGGAAAGCCGGTCTCTGATCCTGACCCCGTTTTACTCCTTTCAGCTTGCCAAGGAGCAGCCGGAATTATACCGCGAAGTCGTAATGAATGTTTTCCTCTTCGTTCCCTTCGGGCTCTCATTTTCCGCCCTGCTTCCGGCAAAATGGCGCTGCAGCCTTCGGATTATACTTTGTTGTCTGTCTGCTTTCCTGCTCAGTTCGCTCGTTGAATATCTGCAATACCGTTTCTGTTTAGGCCTTACCGAGGTTGACGATGTGATTTTCAACACGCTGGGCGCGCTGATCGGTGCCGGTCAGCTGATTGCTGCCGGATTTTTCGCGAAACATGTCAAAAAGTATTGATTTCTCTATTCATCAGGACAAAAAACTGCTGCAAACACAAGATGTGTTTGCAGCAGTTTTTTATTTCCGGTATTTATTTGGTATTCTGCACGAAGTTCCAGCTGTCGCGGCACATATCGTCAATGCTCTTTTCGGCCTTCCAGTCGAGAATCTTCTCTGCCTTTTCCGCGTCTGCCCAGCAGTCGGCAAGATCGCCGTCCCGGCGGG
>JAEDIZ010000043.1 GCA_016296635.1 Oscillospiraceae bacterium | reverse complement strand
GGCGATTTTATGCGTCTCTGTATTTTTTCGGAGAGACTTGATATTTCACCTGAAAAATTCGATAAAAGTAACTCAGGTTGCTGTAACCGACGGCCTCACCGATTTCGTCCACATGGAGAATCGTATGCTTCAGAAGATACGCCGCCTGAGTCAGTCGCTTTTCCTGCAATAGTTCTTTATATGTATGTCCCGTCTGCCGTCTGATTTCCCGGCTGAGCCAGTACAGATCATAGTTGAGCTGACCGGCAATTTCCGTCAGACTGCCGGTGCGGTAGTTTTCCTCGATATAACGCAGCACACGGACAATCGCTGCCTCTTCGCTGCTTTGGGTGACCAGTTTATCCGTATAGTTCAGCAGCTGCATAAACAAAAGGCCCGCAGTGATCTGACAGATGCTCCGACGATTTGGCAAAGAGTTCCCGATCAGCGACCAGACAAGGTTTTCAATCAGATTCTGAATTTCCGGAACGTCTGCCACCTGAAAATAAAGACAGTTCGCATTGTCGCCCCGAAGGGAATCCACGATAAATTTATGCAGGGGCGTTTCCTCTTCGTCCAGCATTTCCAATGCCCGGTCGAAGAACTGCGGCAGGATGATAAAGTTGACCGCAATGTCCCGCTCTCCGGCGGGCAGGATTTCCTGCCGGGCGCCCTGCCCGAAAAACAGCAGCTCACCCGGATGGAGCACAACGGTTTTGCCGTTTGCAATATGGGTGGTAGTCCCCTGACACATATAGACCACTTCCACATAGTTGTGGCTGTGCTCCGGAAAATGCACAAAACGCGTATGAGGACGGATGTCAATAAGTCTGCCGGTGGATATCAGCTTCCCGGCATCGATCACATCAGAATCCGCTTACATATAAATTCCGCGCTGGATCTCTGTCTGACCGGCCAGCAGCTTCCGCTCCTCCGGACTGATGGTACTTAACTTCTCCAAAAGAAAACTGTTTATCATTTCTTTCACCCGCTGCAATTGTAGCGCAGCAAATTTTGTTTTGCAACTGCAAATAAGGACAGTTTTTTAATCAAATGCCGTTCTACACTTTGGATGGCTCATTTGCTTTAATACAAGTTGGTGATGCATATGAAATACGCCCTTGCAATTGACATCGGCGCTTCCTCCGGGCGGCAAATTGTCGGCTGGAGGGAAAACGGCAAAATACAGACGAAAGAAGTATTTCGATTCCCCAACGGCGTCAAAGAACAGAACGGTCATCTGGTTTGGGAGATGGATACTCTTTTTGACTTTGTAAAATCCGGTATCGCAGAAGCATTAAAAGCCTATCCCGAAATCGGGTCACTTTCCATTGATACCTGGGGGTGTGGACTATGTTCTGCTGAAAGGCAATACGGAAGTGCTTCCTGTCTATGCGTACCGGGACAGCCGCGCAGAAGCTGTGATCCCCGAAGTTCATCAGATTATGCCCTTTGACGAGCTGTATGCCCATACCGGCTGCCAGTTCCAGCCCTTCAACACCTTGTACCAGCTCTACGACAACAAGCGCAGTGGTAGACTGGAGGGCGTTACGGATTTCCTGATGATTCCCGAATATTTGATGTATAAACTCTGCGGAACAAAGGCCAAGGAATTTACCAACGCCACCACAACAGGCATGATTGACGCCGACACCTTGGAATTTGACCGGGAGATCATTTCCCGGCTGGGTCTGCCGGAGCAGCTCTTCCCGAAGCTGCGCCGTCCCGGCGAAGTGATCGGTGAATATGAGGGAATCAAAGTGATGCTTTGTGCAACCCACGATATGGGTTCTGCCGTAGAGGGCATTCCCATGGAAGGCAGCCATCTTTACATTTCCTCCGGTACCTGGAGCCTGCTGGGTGTCAAGACGCCCAAACCCATTACGGATACGGAAAGCAGAAAAGCCAACTATTCCAATGAGGGCGGCGTCGGCTACAACCGCTATCAGAAAAACATCATGGGTATGTGGCTGGTAAACGAGCTGCGGCGGGATCTGTGTCCGCAGAAGGACTTCCGGCTCATTGTTCAGGAAGCCGCGGATTCTTGCTTCAACAAAACCGTCAATGCCGATGATACGGCATTTCTTGCTCCCAAAAGCATGAAGGCTGCCTTTGATGCCGCGCTGGGTGATATATTTACTGACGCACAGAAATGCCGTCTTCTGAACAGCGGAAAAAGTGCGTTTCTTTCCGCAAAGCTTTGGGAGATATTCTCCTGCCTTTTGGATTCTGAACATACGGATTATGATTATGTCAGTCAGGCAATTCACTGCATGAAGCTGGAATATGCAAACGGCATTACAGTCGCTGAGATCGCCCGGCGCATCAATCTGAACCGAAGCTATTTTTCTTCTCTGTTTACAAAACAGGTTGGGGTATCTCCGCAGACCTACCTTACGAATCTTCGTATAGAAAAGCTGCCGAGCTTATGATAAAATACAAAAAAACGCCGTCAGTTGCCGCTGCCTCCACCGGATACAGCGACATCTATCAGTTCTCCCGTATGTTCAAACGGCACACGGGTTATGGACCAAGAGAGTATATCCGCCGGAATGCCGCGCAGACATAGCAATACTGCCGCGGCGGTTATCCGCCCTCTATTCAGCCTATTAATAAATAACCGAAAGTAAAGGAATGAACAAGATGTACGATGTAGTTGCAATCGGTGAACTTCTAATTGACTTCGCCTGCCAGCAGGTCGATGCTGACGGCTATCCCACCATGGCCGCCCATCCCGGCGGCGCGCCCGCAAACTTTCTTGCGGCGCTGAATAAGTTTGGTGCAAAAACAGCTCTGCTCGGAAAGGTCGGTAATGATACCTTCGGCAATCTTCTGATCGGCACGCTGCAGAAAGCCGGCATCGATGCGAAGGGCGTCGTCAAAGCTGACGACGTGTTTACCACGCTGGCTTTCGTCACCTTCGACGCCGCCGGCGATCGGTCGTTCGCCTTCGCAAGAAAACCCGGTGCGGATACGCAGATCCGATTTGAAGAACTGGATCTTTCCATGATTGATGACGCGAAGGTGTTCCATTTCGGCACGCTCAGTCTGACGGATGAGCCTGCAAGAAGCGCAACGTATCAGGCGGTTGCCTATGCAAAGAAGCAGGGCAAGCTGATCACCTACGATCCGAATCTCAGAAAGCCTCTTTGGCATGATCTGCGCGAGGCAAAAATGCAGATCGAATGGGGATTAACCCAGGCAGACGTGGTCAAGATCAGCGATGAAGAGGTGGAGTTTCTTTGGAATCTCTCGCCGGAAGAAGGCGCGGAAAAGATTCTGAAGGAGTTTGGTGCAAAGCTTGTGTTTGTGACCTGCGGCGCAAAGGGTTGCTGGTATCAGAACCAAAACGCCTGCGGCATAGTGCCCTCCCTTTCCGATATCAAGGTAATCGATACCACCGGTGCAGGCGATATCTTCGGCGGCAGCGCCGTGTGGAAGCTGCTGCAGACCGGGAAAAAGCCGGAAGAACTGGGCTGCAAAGAACTGACGGAGATCGTCACCTTTGCCTGCACGGCGGCGGGCCTTTCCACCACAAAACCCGGCGGCGTTTCCAGTATTCCCGAATATGACGCGGTCATGAAAAGGATGAAACAATGATTTACACGATTCAAAATGAATATCTGCAGGTTTCCGCAGAGGATATCGGCGCGCAGCTGCAGTCGATCCGAACTGCAGACGGAACAGAGTATCTCTGGCAGGGCGATTCGCAGTTCTGGTCAGACAGAGCGCTGAACATTTTTCCCTTTGTTGCGCGGCTGAAGGATAAGACATACCAAATGGACGGTCAGCTTTATCAGATGAATATTCACGGCTTTGCGCCAAAGAGTCTGTTTGAATGTCAAAAGCTTTCCGAAAGCAGTATGCAGCTGACGCTCATCGACAATGCGCAGACCTACGCACAGTATCCGCGCCACTTCGCGTTTCGGATCACCTATGCGCTGGACAAAAGTCTTATGAACATCACCTATACGGTTGAAAACCGGGACGAAAGGCCCATGTATTTCGGTCTCGGCGGACATCCCGGCTTTTTCGTTCCGCTGTCGGAGGGAAAGCGTTTTGAGGATTACAGACTCCGGTTTGAAACGGAATGTCAGCCGGTGCGGATCGGCTTTTCCGAAGACTGCCTGCTGAATGGCAGCGATACAGCCTGTCCGCTGAAAGAAAACAGACTTCTGCCGCTGGCGCACTCGCTCTTTGACGAGGATGCAATCGTGCTGAAAAATGCGGCAAAAGCCGTCACGCTGGAGTGCGAGGGTGATCCGCGCAGCGTAACCGTGCGCTATCCCGGAATGGAATATCTCGGAATCTGGCATTGCCCGCATAAGGCTGCGCCCTATGTCTGCATTGAGCCGTGGTGTTCTCTGCCGGCAGAGGCCGATAAGATTACGGTGTTTGAAGAGAGAAAAGACCTGATTCGGCTGGAAGCTGGGAAGGTCTATGAAAACCGCTGGTCAATCGAAATCAGAGGATAACAAGAACGGGCCGGCTTAAACTGTCAGCCGAAGCTATGAAAATGCCCTGCGGTTTTTACGCCGCAGGGCATTTCATCATTTTAGAACTCAGCGGAATCGTCCGAATCCGGCAGTCGTGTCCCCCGTCACTTCATATACCGCGACGGTGGCATACCGCAGAAATTTTTGAACTGCCTTGAAAAATGCTGAATACTGGTAAATCCCATGCAGGCGGCAATCTCCCCGACGCTCATCTTTCCCTCCTGCAGCAGCAGCTTGCTCTCCTCAATGCGGATCTTCATGATATATTTTCCGGGCGGCATACCGATATGGCGGTCAAACAGCGTATACAGATACGGAACGCTGATGTGCGCCTGCTCTGCCAGCTGATGCAGGCTGATTTTTCCGTAGATTCTCTGTGAAATCATCTGCAGAATGCCGCTGACAATCTGGTTTTCCGCGTAGGATGTTGCGGGATACTTCGTGCCGCCTGCCTGACTTTGGGGCTGTCGGATCAGTTCAATCAGAAATATTTTCATCAGTGACTCAATATAGTCCCCGGAGAAAGCACTCTGCTTCAGTTCCTGCACCATCTTTTCCGGAAGGACAGCCAATTCCTGCCAAACCTGCAGCGGACGGCTGACCAACGGATCCAAATACGGACTTTTCATATCGAAGGACGCCGTAAAAAACTGCATCGGCTCATCAGCATATTGAATATGCCAGCTGTTTTTTCCGATGATCAGACATTGCTGCGGATGCAGTTCCACATTTTGGCCTTCTACTATGATATGCAGGAGGCCCTGCTCGACATAAACCAGCTCATAGGGCGTGTGGCTCTCTCCATGGAAATAGAAGCTGTCGGGCGTCTGCTGATAGAGAAAGGTATAAATCCGCTCAAATTCCAGGGACGGCGGCTCCTGCTGCAAAAAATCAGCATAGATCATGTCTTTTTCCTGCAGGGCCGAAGCATCCTGCAGATAAAGCCGTACCCGGCATTGCTCCTCCAGCGGCGCAACGGAGAACAGCACGCCGGGCTGCAGCCGCACGATTCGATCCAGATAGAACACCTTCCGCGTATCTTCCTCATACAGGATAAGCGATGCCATACCCTCCAGATAATCAATAATGACATGGCTTTCAGCATAATAGCGCTTCTGTTCCGCAGACGCTGAAAAGCCCAAATCAACAGATACAAATTCATCTGTCGGAACGGCAGGCAAAATATCGCCAAGCTCGCCGAGAACGGGATTACTGAGATTGCTTGTTTGCATATGTCACGCCCCCTTGTTTATCCTATTTTTATCACATGTTCATATATTCATCAAGTTTTTTGTTGATATTTCTATACTTTTTATCATTTCTTATATGAAACTTATCGTGTGCCTTGCTTTTCCAAACCGCCTGCATTACCATGCAGTCAGGAAAAAAGTGCAGTTGTCCTGCGCAAAAAACTGTTGCAAAAAATCAGGAAACAGAGGTACAAAGATTATGATTCATCTGAAAGTTATGAAAGCGAAAAACCCGGAAGAAGTCGGCAAGCTGGCAGCCGATCAGTTTGAGCTTGCTATCCATGCAAAGCCCGCCTGCGTCATCGGCCTTGCTACAGGCTCTACACCGCTGCCCCTTTACCGCGAACTGATCGCACGCGAGAAAGCCGGCAAGCTGGATTTCAGCCGTGTCCGTTCTGCAAATCTGGATGAATACAAGGGCCTTGCTCCGGATCATCCCCAGAGCTACCGCCGCTTCATGCAGGAAAATCTGTTTGACCATATCTCCATCAAGCCGGAAAACACCATCGTTCCCGACGGTTTGGCTGAGGATGTGGACGCCATGTGTGCAGCCTATGAGAAGAAGATCGAGGACTGGGGCGGCGTGGATGTGCAGCTGCTCGGTATTGGCCATGACGGCCATATCGGCTTCAATGAGCCCAGCAATCATTTCACCCAGATGACCAACGAGGTCAAGCTCACTGCCATGACCCGCGAGGCCAACAAGCGTTTCTTCTCCTCCATTGACGAGGTTCCCACAGCAGCCTATACGATGGGTATCGGTACCGTCATGGCGGCAAAGAAGATCGTCATGGTCATCACCGGCGAAGATAAGGCAGAGATCCTTTACAAGGCATTCTTCGGCCCGGTTACCCCGAAGGTTCCGGCTTCTATCCTGCAGTTCCATCCCGATGTAACCCTCATCTGTGACGAAGCGGCAGCAAAGCTGATGCCGCAGTAAGGAGAATGTTATGAAGTATCTTGGCATTGAACTGAATATCCGAAATCTTCCGGTGCTTGACCCGGCGTTTATTCCCTTCGGTGTCTGGGCGGATGCATATCTGAAAGAGGCCTCCCGTCCGTTCCGCGTTGCGGTGGAACGGGAAAATGGGAAGATTTCCGTGTTCTCCTCGAAGCTGCGCGGTGAGGAATTCGCTGCAGCCAATGTGCGCTTTCTGGAGCGGTATGTCAAGTTCCTTCTTTGGAGCGTCGGCGGCTGGCGCGTGTATCTTTGCGGCTGCGATCAGGAAGCGGCTGCGCTGCAGGCCGCCTATCAGCACGGCGGTGCGCGCAAATTTGATGTGCAGTTCATGGAGGATGTGTTTGAGCGTCCCTTTGAGATCGTGACCTGCGCCGAGCAGGATTTCCCGAAAGCCAACGAGGCTCCGATCCCCGTGGGCGGACATACCAACGGCTGCCGCATCGGCTTTGATGCCGGCGGCTCCGACCGCAAGGTCTCCGCTGTCATCGACGGCGAAACTGTCTACTCCGAAGAGGTTGTGTGGCATCCCAAAACTTCAGAGGATCCGCAGTATCAGTTTGACGGCATCGTGGACGCCTTCAGAACCGCGGCCTCCAAAATGCCCCGCGTGGACGGCATCGGCGTTTCCTCTGCCGGCGTTTTTGTCGGCAATTCTCCCATGGTTTCCTCGCTTTTCATCAAGGTTCCGAGAAGCCGCCGTGAAGAGGTCAAAACGGTCTATGACCGCGCGGCAAAGGAAATCGGTGAGAATGTGCCCATCGTCGTGGCAAACGACGGCGATGTGACGGCACTGGCAGGCTCCATGAGCCTGCAGAAGGGTCGCGTGATGGGTCTTGCCATGGGCACCAGCGAAGCGGTGGGCTATGTGAACGAGGCCAGCAATATTCTCGGCTGGTTCAATGAGCTGGCCTTTGCTCCGGTGGATCTGAATGAAGACGCCATGCGCGACGAGTGGTCAGGCGATATCGGCGTCGGCTGCAAGTATTTCTCGCAGGATGCCGTCATCAAGCTGGCGCCTGCCGCGGGAATCGCGCTGGCAGACAGTCTGACGCCGGCGGAAAAGCTGAAGGAAGTGCAGAAGCTGGCAGAGAGCGGTCTTGACCACGCGAAAAAGATTTTTGTTTCCATCGGCTGCTATCTTGCGCATACGCTGGCACTTTACGGTCGGTTCTATGATCTGCAGAATCTGCTGGTGCTGGGCCGCGTAGCATCCGGTGTCGGCGGCGAGCTGATCGTATCCGAATGCAGCCGCGTGCTGCAGGAGGAGTATCCGGAGCTTGCGAAGAAGGTTTCTGTCATGCTGCCGGACGAAAAGTTCCGCAGAGTCGGTCAGTCCATGGCGGCAGCCAGTCTGCCGGAGGTTTGATATGCTTTATAAAAATGTAAACATCTTTGTTGACGGTCGGTTTCAGCACGGCTCTTTCCGTGTGGAAAACGGCAGATTCACAGAAATTCTGAATACGGTTCCGGCGGAAGACGGCACCGATCTGCAAGGTGCGTATGTCATCCCCGGATTGGTGGATGTTCACAATCACGGCAACTCCGGCGCGGACTTTTCCGACGGCGACTATGACGGTCTTGTGAAAATGGCAACGTATCTTGCAAAAAACGGCATTACGAGCTTTGCGCCTGCTTCCATGACGCTGCCCTATGAAACGCTGGAGAAGGCCTTTGCTGCCGGAAAGCGTCTGCATGACGCGCAGCCGGAGGGTTGTTCCAGACTCATGGGCATCCACATGGAAGGCCCCTACTTCTCCGAAAAAAGAAAAGGCGCGCAGAACGCCGCCTATCTCAAACTGCCGGATTTTGACGGCTTCAGAAAGCTCTATGACAGCTGCGGCGGTCTTGTCCGCATCGTGGATGTGGCGCCGGAGCTGGAAGGCGCGGCGGAATTTGCAGCGCAGGCAAAGAAGCTCTGCACTGTATCCGTTGCCCATACAGACACCGAATATGAGGATGCCGCAAAGGCCTTTGATGCAGGCGCAAGCCATCTGACGCATCTTTACAACACGATGCCCGGCATCCATCACCGCAAACCCGGCCCTATTGGCGCAGCCAGCGAACGCGAAAATGTCATCGCGGAGCTGATCTGTGACGGCCAGCATGTGCATGAAAGCGCCGTGCGTATGGCGTTCCGGCTCTTCCCGGGCAGGATCTGCCTCATTTCCGACGCGCTTCGCTGCTGCGGCATGCCGGACGGCGAATATGAGCTGGGCGGTCAGCAGGTATTCTTAAAGGGCGGCATCGCAAGACTTGCAGACGACACCATCGCAGGCTCTGCGACAAACCTGTTCGCGTGCATGAGAAAGGCCGTCAGCTTCGGGATTAAAAAGGAGCAGGCGATTCTGTCCGCAACCTTGATCCCCGCAAGGCAGATCGGCGCAGACAAAGAAATCGGCTCCATTGAGACGGGCAAGCTGGCAGACTTTGTGGTCTGCAATCAGGCGCTTGAACTGATGCAGGTCTATATGAGTGGACAACCGATATCGGCCTGATGAATGTAAAAAACGAATCTGAATCCAGTTGGATTCAGATTCGTTTTTTGTATATACTTTTTTCTCAGTCGATCTTCTGCCCTTCCTCGCGGAGTCTTCTCTGCAGATCTGCAACGGAAATCTCAGAAACCGCACATTTCTGTTTTGCAGCCATAGCCAACGCGGTGCCGGCCGCCTGGCCGATTACAAAGCAGGTCGGCGCGACGCGGACAGACGCGAAGGCTTCATGGGTGGTGGAAATGATGCGGCCTGCGGCAAGCAGATTCGAAACGGCGTCGGAATAAAGACACCGATACGGGATCTGATAATAGCCGCCGCTGGTTTGCTGGTCGCTCAGTCCGCTTCCGTCCGGGCTGTGGATATCGATAGGCCAGCAGCCGAGTGCAATACTGTCCGGCTGTGTCCGGCAGGAAAGGATGTCCTCCGCCGTAAGAACAAACTTACCCTGAATGCGTCTGCTCTCCCGGATGCCGACCTGCGCGGCATCGCTCATCTCAAAGCCGACCGCAGCGTTTTTTCCGATGATGCGGCTCATATTGACAGACACTTCGCCCTGCCGGTTCGTTTCAAAAATCAGAACGCGATCGCGGTAGGAGGAAAAATCGCCGTTCTTCTGTGCCTGCGCGATCTGCGGGAAAAAGCCGCTGATGCAAAGTCTGCCGCAGCCGCAGAAGTATTCCGGCGTGATGCCCTCGCCCATGACAACAAGCTCCGGATGATTTCGGATGTAGTCGTTCAGCGCATTTCTGTCCACATTCTGCATCTTAAAGAGCATGGACATGGGCTGCGGCATTCCGTCCGTGTCTCTCCCCACCTTTGTTTCGACACCTGCCAGCATTGCCGCCTCTGCGCTGCCGGTGGCGTCCGCGTATACATCCGCCTCAATGATATAGTTGCCGGAATAGGTGCGCACAAACGCTCTCATAATGCGGCCGTTTTCCGTTTCCAGATCGATCAGTTCGGTATGCAGAAGCAGCTGCACGCCCGCATCCAGCAGCATCTGCTGCGCAGCATATTTGTAGACTTCTGTGTCAATGGGTGTCACGCTGCAGGTGCCGGTAATGGGATCGCGCAGATGTCCCTGCGTACCGCCCAGCGCCTGCATCCGCTCCATCAGCTCATCGGCGTAGCCTCGGACAACCTTTGTGCCGTCTGCGTGAAAGCTCATTAACGGCAGAGCCAGACTCTGCGTGGCGCAGCCGCCTAGATAGCCGCTGCGCTCAATCAGGATTGTATGGCAGCCGTTTCGTGCGGCAGCCAGCGCACACATGATGCCGCCGGGGCCTCCGCCGATGACCAGTACATCTGTTTTGATGGTCTTTTCATTATACCGAATCATGCGGTTTCTCCTTTGCGGTAAATGTAAACGATGCCCATTCTGCCGCCGGCGCCGACGACCAACGTCTTTCCGTCTTCGCTGACGGCAATGGCATCGAGCACGGGAGAGCTGAAAATGCCGCGCTGCACATGATTGGCATAGGCCATGCCCTGCCACAGAACGCCATGCTGATCGTCATAGGAAAAGATCATGCCGAGATCCTCGTCATCTCCCGCGACGCCGTAAGCCTTCTGCCCGTCACCGGTCACGCACATGGCGCGAACCGGGCCGTTGACCCATGCTGGGCCGAGAGAAAACACACCGTTTTCGCTGCAGACGGCCAGCAGACCGTCCTCGGTAGCCGCCAGCGTTCTGCCGTTTGATAGCGGTACGCAGCAACTCAACGCTCTTTTATACTGTCTGCCGGGATAAGACGGCAGGATGCAGTCAGTCATCTCCGGCTTCTGTTTTTCAAACGGTTCGCAGGGCTCTTTGGAAAGAATTTGCCCGTCCATGGACAAGCGGATGCGATAAAAGCTGTCCTCGCCGCAGATCGCTTCGATTTCGCTCCCCACAATGCGAAGGGAACGGACAGAGGAGTTCTGCTGCTCATCGGAAGAAAACTGCGGCCACAATGCGGTCGGCGTCACCTTGCCGAAGGAAAAGACCGTCGGGTTTGCACCCAGCACCTCTCTACCGTTTCGCAGGCTCTGACCGTGTTCTGCATACTGCGTGTTGCCCGGAAAAACAAGCGGATCTTTTACCTGCTCACCGAACTGCGCGGCATGCTGCCGATATTGCGACATGGATATCTTTGAAATGTCCGGCCCGTCATTACCGTGGTTGGTGCCAAAGATATACATAGCGTACGCTTCCGTGTCCATGATCATAGAGCAGGTCGTAGTGACAACGCGCTCCTCCGTACCGATCAGGCCGAGATACTTCGGCTTTCCGTCGGCAAAAACATCCCACCGCATCAGAATGGCGGGCAGCTTATAGTCCTCCTCGCCGCCCTTGCGGACAGTGCAGATGCAGTAATACAGCACGTTCTGCTTGTCAAAGCCCATACAGCCGACGTAGGGATGTGCGCCCGGTTCGTTGGAATAAACGGTTTCATCCAGCAGCGTGCCGATGATTTCTCCGTGTTCGGTTTTGGGATCGTAGGCGCACAGACGCATATCGCTCATGCCGGTCATGTAAAGTCTGCCGTCGGGGCCGGTCAGGGCGCAGCTGAAATACGGGGGCAGTCTGCCGGGCTCGCGGATGCAGGGCATCTGAAAATCCAGTCGTTCCAATTGGGAGGTATGGATGTTCAGCCGCTCCAGAACGCCGTTTCTCGTTGTGAAGTAAACGTTCTGATCGCTACCGAGCACGAGCCGATAGCTGGCCTTTTCCGCAGCCTGACCGTAGTTTCTGACCGTATGCTGCACCGGATCGATCTCATGGAGATTTCCCTTCAGAAATCCGATGGCGTAATACCGTTCGTTGTAGGGGTTATAGACGCCTCCGTAGAGCGTTTCGCGCTTCACGGGAATGCCGAGATCCTCCAGCTTTTTCGTTTTCGGATCGTAGATCATCATGGAGCTGCCGGGGAAGCCCTCCCATGGATCCGCATAATACGCAGCCGGCATCCATGCAGGATGCTGCGGCGCCTTGTCCGTTGTGTAGGTCAGCATGATGATGCGCCCGTCCGGGAGTTTGGACATGCTGGTGTGGAACTTACTGGGCCGGATGAAACGGTCCTCATAGAACTGTGCGTTTTTCAGATAGGCAAGCTCCTCAACGCAGTTCCTGTCTGGATCGTAGCAGGCCAGCTTTGCGTATTCGCCAGTGGTCAGTTCTGAGCAGAGGGAGAGGTAAATCTCATTTCTTCCCATCTGCAGCACATCCCAGCATGCGGGATGCATGCTGGGACTCGGAAACACGAACTGCGAAACACCGGTTTGATTCATGACACGAAGGTCATCGATTTTCTCAATGTCAATCATGTAGTTCATGGCTGTACCTCCGAATCAGCCCTTAACAGAGCCGATCATAACGCCCTTTTCAAAGTACTTCTGTACAAGCGGATAGATCACGATGACGGGGATCGAGGTAACGACGATCAGCGCATATTTCAGAAGATCCGTCATACCGGCGGCCCTTTCTAAAAGCTCGGGATCGGTGATCTGCGTCAGATCCACGCGGCTTGCAATCAGAATATTCCTCAGCACAAGCTGCATCGGCTGCAAAGAAAGTTCTCTGACATAGAGCATGGCATTGAAGTAGGAATTCCAATGCGTGACTGCATAATAGAGCGTGATAACGCTCAACACGGATTTTGCCAGAGGCAGCGCGATTTTTAGGAAACACTTCCACTCCGAACAGCTGTCCAGATAAGCCGCTTCATAAAGCTCCGCGGGAATGCTGGAACGGAAATAGGTTCGGACAATGATCATGTTGTAAACGCTGATGCCGCCGCTGAAAATCAGCGCCCAGCGGGTGTTGATCAGATGGAATTTGGACATCAGGATGTACTTGGGAATCATACCGGCTGTGAAGATCATGGTGAAAAGGAACAGTCCGGTATAGACTGCCTTACCCTGAAAATTCGGTCTGGAAAGAGAATAGGCTGCCAGCGTCGTCAGTATCATGTTGAAGGTCGTACCGACAATGGTGTAGAAAAGGCTATTCTTCAGTCCGATCCAAACGGTTTTGTAGTTGAACACAAGCTTATAACCGTCAATGGACGGCTGAACCGGCCACAGAAGCACCTGTCCGCTGGAAACAGCCGAAGCCGAAGAAAACGAGCAGGAAACAACATAAATGATGGGATAGGCAACTACCAGTAATATGAGGATCAGCAGGACATCCACAATGATATAGAGCGTGCGGTCACTGCTGCTGTTTTTGATTTTATTCTGTCTCTTGTTTTTCCCTTTCAAAACAGTCCCTGTTCTCCGTCGCTTGCCTTTTTAGCGGTAAAGTTTACAAGCACAAGCATGATACAGTTAATCACAGAATTGAACATTCCGATGGCGGCCGCGTAGGAAAGCTGGTTCTTTCCGAGGCCGACCTTGTAGACATAGGTAGAAATAACCTCCGAGGTACGAAGGTTCAGATCGTTCTGCATCAGATAAGCCTTTTCGTAGCTGACGGACATGACGCTGCCGCAGCGGAGAATGAGCATGATGGCAATGGTCGGAAGAATCGCCGGGATATCCACATGCAGCACACGCTGCCAGCGCGATGCGCCGTCGATCTGCGCAGCTTCATGATGATCCTGAGAAACAGCACTGAGTGCCGCGACATAAATAATCGTGTCCCAGCCCATGTTCTGCCAGATGCCGGACCACACATACAGATGCCGGAACGCGCCTGCATCGGAGCGGATATCCGCCGGATAACCGATGTTGCCGAGCAGGTGATAAACCGTACCGATCAGACCGTTTACGGGATTGAGAATCTGATCGAGGATGCCGACCATGACAATAATAGAAATGAAATGCGGCATGTAGGCAACATTCTGCGTCAGTTTTTTCAGTCTGTCATGCTGCGTGATATGCAGAAGCAGCGCAAAAATAATGGGAATCGGAAAACCGATGAAGATGCTGTACAGAGAAATCGACAGCGTGTTCGTCAGTAATGTTTTGATGTTATAGGAAGTCAGAAATGCTTTAAAATGCTTCAGTCCGACCCAGGTACTGCCCCAGATGCCGGTTTTCGGGCGGTAATCGCGGAAAGCGATCTGCAGACCCATCATCGGACCGTATTCAAAAATCAGCAGATATACGAGCGGGATCAAAATGATCAGATGCAGCTGCCAGTTCTTTTTGAAATTTTTGATAAAGTGGGATCTGCCGCGTTGGATATGTTTTTTTCCATGAAAAAACCTCTCAATGGCGAAGTTGGACGCTTTGCATGAAATGAAGAAATCTGAAAAGGGGTGAGGGACTCTGTCCCCCACCCCTTTGTGGTAAAGGATTACTCAGTGCGATCAAAAGCAGCCTGCGCGCACGCAAGAAGCGAACCCTTTGACCGGCTGGCAACGCAGAACAAGCAGCCGCCCGCATAAAATTTTTTCAGGGCGGACTTGTTTTTTCCCGCTTTCATGCTATACTCTACTTAGTTAATCTTTCCGCAACTGACGGAATGTGGCGCACCACTGGGAAGCGGAAAGAGTTTTCTGATGAGAATCAGGTGTCGACCGTCTGGGCATTCCAACTTCTGAAAAGGAGTCGGAATGCCTTTTTCTGTTTACACCACAAAAAACGAGCAAGGAGAAACTGAAATGACTGATCTGATCCGCTTTCTGCAGGAAACTTCCTATCCCGGCCGCGGCATTGTTGTCGGCAAAGACCGCGTGTATTACTTCATCATGGGCCGCAGCGAAAACAGCCGCAATCGCATTTTCGAGCTGACCGATGACGGCATCCGTACAAAAGCTTTCGACGAAAGCAGAATGTCGGATCCCAGCCTGATCATTTACCATCCCGTGCGGAAAATCCCCGGTGCGCTGATCGTTACCAACGGCGATCAGACCGATACCATTCGGGATTTCGGCGATTTTCGCAAGGCGCTCATGACGCGCGAATATGAGCCGGACTGTCCGAACTTCACGCCGCGCATCTCCGCCGCGCTTTATGAAAACGGCAGCTTTGAGCTTTCCATTCTGAAACACAAGGACGGCAAGTGCCTGCGCGAATTCTTCTGCTATGAAGGCTGCGAAGAAGGCAAGGGTTACTTTATCAGCACCTATCAGGGCGACGGCAATCCGCTCCCTTCCTTTGCAGGCGAACCCATGGAAGTCACCATGCCGGAGCCGGAAGAGCTCTGGGGCGCGCTCAACAAGGACAACAAGGTTTCTCTTTACACCAATATCAAAGGCGAAATCCGCCTTTTCAACAAACATTTGGGGGACTGAAACATGAAGGAATTTGAACTGAAATACGGCTGCAATCCCAATCAGAAACCGGCGAAAATCTACATGGAAAACGGATCGGAACTGCCCATCACCATTCTGAACGGCAGACCCGGCTACATCAACTTTCTCGATGCACTCAACTCCTGGCAGCTGGTGAAAGAGCTGAAGGCCGCAACGGGTCTTCCCGCCGTCACCTCCTTCAAGCATGTTTCGCCCACTTCCGCCGCCGTCGGCAGGATTCTGCCGGAGGATCTCAAGAAGGCCTGCTTTGTCGATGATATGGACGGTCTGGACGATTCTCTTCTCGCCTGCGCCTACGCCAGAGCCCGCGGCACCGACCGCATGTGCTCCTTCGGCGACTGGGTTGCTCTGTCCGATGTCTGCGATGTAACCACCGCGAAGCTGGTTGCCCGTGAGGTTTCCGACGGCATCATCGCCCCGGGCTATGAGCCGGAAGCGCTGGAGATTCTGAAAACCAAGCGCAAGGGCGGCTACAATGTTGTTGCGATCGATCCCGATTATGTTCCCGCCGAGCAGGAATGCAAGCAGGTCTACGGCATCACCTTCCAGCAGGGCAGAAACAATTTCAAAATAGATGCAGCCCTTCTTTCCAACATCGTCACAGAAAAGAAAGAACTGCCGGAGAGCGCCAAAATCGACCTGATCGTTTCCCTCATTACCCTCAAATACACCCAGTCCAACTCCGTCTGCTTTGCCTATGACGGGCAGGCCATCGGCGTCGGCGCAGGTCAGCAGTCGCGCATCCACTGCACCAGACTTGCGGGCTCCAAGGCTGACACCTGGTTCCTTCGCCAACATCCCAAGACCTTGGCTCTGCCCTTCCGCGACGATCTCGGCCGTCCGAACCGCGACAATGTCATTGACGGCTACATCAACGGCAACGAAGAGGATGTCTGCGCAGACGGCGTCTGGCAGAATTATTTCACCCGTCAGCCCGAGCGTCTGACGGAAGCGGAAAAAGCCGCTTTCCTCGCCTCCCGCGACGGCGTTTCCCTCGGCTCCGACGCCTTCTTCCCCTTCTCCGACAACATCAAGCGCGCCTGCAAATCCGGTGTCAAGTATATTGCGGAGCCGGGCGGCTCCATCCGCGATGATCTTGTCATCGAAGAATGCAATAAGCAGGGCGTTGTCATGGCCTTCACCGGCATGCGGCTGTTCCACCATTAACTGTCAAAGCCCCGGTATGCATCGCATACCGGGGCAGACTGTCAGCGTGTCAAAGACGGCTTTCTTCATGCACGCAGCCGCCGCAAAAGCACAAAAAAAGACTGTACCTCACGGTACAGTCTTTTTCTGCTTACTCAATCAGCCCTGAGCCTTCATGCGAGCGAAGCAATCGCTGCAGTAAACGGGACGATCGGACTTCGGCTCAAACGGAACACGAGCTTCGCCGCCGCAAGCAGCGCAGGTAGCGGTGAAGTATTCACGCGGGCCACGGGTGGCGTTCTTGCGAGCATCGCGGCAAGCCTTGCAGCGCTGCGGCTCATTCTGGAAGC
Organism: Oscillospiraceae bacterium; assembly: GCA_016296635.1. Taxonomy (GTDB): domain Bacteria; phylum Bacillota; class Clostridia; order Oscillospirales; family Oscillospiraceae; genus CAG-170. The sequence continues at coordinate 66 of JAEDIZ010000043.1, read as the reverse complement.
CTCTCTCAGCGTAGAACTCCTGCTCACCGGCGGTGAACACGAACTCGTTACCGCATTCCTTGCAAA
>JAEDIZ010000042.1 GCA_016296635.1 Oscillospiraceae bacterium | reverse complement strand
GCCGCGGTAGTTCATCATTTCATCGCGGATCTCTTCCAGAACGGATTCCGGCATCATAGCGGGGCCTGCGGAGAAATTAAAGGTACGACCGTAATTCATTGAAAAATCCTCCTCAATGTGTTGTTATTCCATTATTTGCGGCGACAGCCGACAGAATCAAAAACATCTGTCAACGATGAAAACCGCTTTTCTATGTTCAGTATATACCTTTATATCCGAAGAATCAACCCGTTTTCTCATAAATTTTTTACGATGCTCATAAATTTTTTGCATCATTTACTGCAGAACGATGGGAGAGCCGAATCCGTGCAGGAACGCATTCAAAACAGATACTATCCGGGTGCGGAGGACATCTTTAGGGCGGGACATACAATGCTGTACGCCCCGCCTCTTTTCAGATGCCTTTGTATTTTTTTCGTGTGGCCATTCCGCCGCGAATATGGCGTTCAGCCTTATTGCAGTCCAGTATTTCCTTGACCTGCTGATAAAGAGGGCGGTTGACGTTCTCAAGCCGCTCTGACAGATCCTTATGTACGGTAGATTTCGATATCCCGAATTTCTTTGCCGCAGCACGGATGGTAGTGCGGTTCTCAATCATGTAGACGGCGAGCTCCTGCGCCCGCTGTTCAAGATCGTCTCTCATATGGGCACCTCCAGACTGTGTGCTTCTTTAAGAATATATGAAGGATAATTCGGTTTATACGCCCGGCAGACAAAGGCTGTCTTGAAGTATGAGGAAAAATATGCTACTATCAGAAAAAATACAGGAGGAATGATCCATGTACGAAGAGTGCAGATTTGCACCAATCCGCAGCTATCGGGATGCGTTTGATACTTTTGCTCCGAAACTGCAGGACTTCTATGCAAGACCGGCAGAGTATTGGGTGGAGCCGTTTCAGATTTTCGGTAATTTATACTATGTGGGTGACAAGAAGGTCTGTATGCATCTGATCGATACCGGCGACGGACTGATCCTGTTTGATACCGGATACGGTCATACAACCCATCTGATTTTGGAGTCAATCCGCAGAATCGGCTTTGATCCGAAGAATATCCGGTACATCATCCAGTCACATGGCCATTTCGATCATTTCGGAAGCAGCAACGAGCTGCGCAGACTCTATGGCTGCAAAGTCTTTATGAGCAGCGTGGATACGCAGCTGCTGAGAGAGAATCCGAAGCTTGCGCTGGTAGAGTCCGGCCCGATGCCATATAATGAGATTGCATGGCCGGATGAAGAAATTCAGGACGGTGATGTGATCCAGCTCGGCAATACTGCGATCCGCTGCGTACTGGCTCCGGGCCATACCTACGGTACTATGGCGTTTTTCTTTGATGTCACAGACGGCAGCCGGACGCTGCGGGCGGGATATTACGGCGGCGTAGGAACTTTGACGATGTATAAGCAGTACTGTCTGGATAGGGGTCTGCCCGTGGGGAAGAGTGAGGCGATGCGGCAGTCGATTCTGAAGCTGTGGGATGAACCGGTCGATATTCTGATGGGCAATCACCCGTCTCAGAACTGTACACTGGAAAAAAGAGCATGGATGCTGGAAAACCCCGAAGAGAAGAATCCTTTCATCAATCCGGAGGCATGGCATATTTTCCTTTCAGCGTTGGAGAAAAACCGTCAGAAATTCGATGAGGCAGGGAATTGATCCTCGATTCTGGTGAGAGCCGAACAAAAAAAGATGCCTGATGTGAATGCTTTGCTTGCAAAACAGCAAAGCATTTGCTATATTTATTTTGATATGGAATAACTGCTTTTGCCGGAATCTGCATGGCGTGCACTGCATTGAATCAGTCGTTTTTGTATTGCTGCATTTGCCGGACAGACGGAAGAGTCAGCAGTATCGCGATACCCCAAGGGAGGCCTTACGGTATGAATACACAGCATTTGCAGTACATCATCGAAATTGAGCGTACGAGATCGATTTCGCAGGCGGCAGAGAATCTGTTTATCGGTCAGCCGAATCTGAGCCGGATTCTGCATGAAATGGAATCAAGCATTGGCTTCCGGATTTTTGAACGGACAAGCAAAGGCGTACGGCCAACGGTGCGCGGCGCGCAGTTCCTGCAGCATGCAAAAAGCATTCTGCGAGAGGCGGAAGCCATCGATGCGCTTGGCCCCCGTCATCCTGTGGAAAACCGGCTGCGCGTTGCCATGCCGAGATCTGCAGCCCTTTTTTATGTAGCGGCGCAGTATCTCAATTCGCTGCCGCAGGATCAGAAGCTGGACGCGGCAATCCGTGAATGTCATGCCCGTCAGGCGCTGGAGCTGTTGGCAAACGGTGAGGTGGAGGTCGGAATCATCCGTTTTCGGATGGAGTACCGGGACTATTTTGAAGAGCAGTCATCAACACGCGGACTGAATATGCAGATTCTCAGCAAGTACCACTATCAGATCGTCATGCCGAAATCGCATCCTCTGGCCAGCAAGCAGAAGCTGACAAGAAACGATTTCCTCGGTCTGCCGGAAATCGTCCATGGCGATGTATTCCGTCTGCAGGGAAAGACGGAGGACACAACCGTTACCCACCGGAAAATTTACACGGTCGATCGCATGGCGCAGCTGACGCTGCTGGAAACCATCCCGGGCGCCTATATGTGGGCACCGCCCATGCCTTCCGATGTATTGGAAAGATGGGGACTGGTGCAGCTGACATACAGCGAGAGCCAAAGGGTCTATTATGATGCGCTGATCAGCAATCAGCAGTATACACTCAGCGAGATTGAAAGCGGTTTTGTCAAGGCGATTCAGGCGGAGTATCCGAAATTCTGACAAGTTTCCCCGTTTTCCGCACAGACATGAATCCACAGAAATTGATATGCCGATTTCGATATGCACAGAATTAGTCCGAAACGGGAGGCACCGTTTCTGTGAAGTATACAATTGATTCGAATATCATGGATTCGGATGAACTGTTATTGCACTCCCGGCAGCCGAACGATGAAAGAAATAGAAAAAAGGAGAAAAAACAATGTACGAAATCTTTGAAATTGCAATGCTGATTTGCTTCGGCTGCTCGTGGCCGCTGAACGCACTCAAGGCCTATCGCGGCAGAACCGCAAAGGGCACAAGCCTTCCGTTCCTGCTTTTGATCGAGGTCGGTTATATCTGCGGCATCATCAGCAAGCTGTCCAATCCCAATGGTTTTCACTGGTATGTTCTGTTCTTCTATGTTCTGAATTTCTGCTTTGTTGGCGCAGCCATCATTGTTTACTTCAGAAACAGAAAACTTGACCGGGCTTCCGGCAAATAAAGCTAGAGAAAAACACCCGAACACGCAAAGAAATGCGGTTCGGGTGTTTTTTCATGCGTGATTCTGTTTCCAAAAAGAAATAATAATGGTAAAATGAAGAAAAAGAGGAGGACTGCCGTATGAAAACAATCAGCAAACGCCTTTGGACAACCTTGATCGTGGTTGGCCTTGTGGGACAGTTCGCATGGACGATCGAAAATATGTATTTCAATGTGTTCCTTTATAACACCATTTCCACCGATCCGCGCTATATTTCCGCCATGGTTGGCTGGAGCGCCGCGGCGGCTACGCTGACAACGCTTTTGATGGGCGTGCTGAGTGACCGCGTGGGAAAGCGCAAAGTTTTCATCTGCGGCGGCTATATCCTTTGGGGTCTTTCCACGGCGGCGTTTGGATTCGTGACGGTGGAGAATGTGCAGAAGCTGTTTCCTGCCGCAGCCGGTGCGGCAGCGGCGGCTGTGATGGTGGTCATTCTCGACTGCGTGATGACCTTCTTCGGTTCCACGGCCAACGATGCAGCCTTCAATGCCTATGTGACGGATACCGTGGAAAACGAAAACCGCGGCAAAGCGGAAAGCGTACTGGCGATTCTGCCGCTGGTTTCCATGCTGGTGGTGTTCGGACTGTTTGACGGCATGACGCAAAGGGGCGAGTGGCGGAAATTCTTTGCGATCTTCGGCGGTCTTGTAACGCTGACGGGCATTGTTTCTCTGCTTCTGGTGCAAGAGCAGAAGCTGACGCCGAAAAAGGACAGCTATTTCAAAAACCTCATTTACGGACTGCGTCCGGATGTGGTCAAGTCCCATCCGCAGCTTTATCTGAGCTTTGCGGCATTCTGTGTTTTTTCCATAGCCGTGCAGGTTTTCTTCCCGTTTCTGATCATCTATATGCAGAACTATCTACATTTTGACAACTATGCTATCGTTCTCGGCGTGGTACTGATTGTCGCATCGCTTCTGAGCGTTTTAAGCGGAAAAACCATTGACCGCATCGGAAAGCTCAAATGTTTGCTTCCTTCGGCGGGTATCATGCTTTGGGGTCTTGTCGGTATGTTCATGGTTCGGAAATTTGCAACGGTCATTTTGGCGGGATGTATCATGATGGGCGGCTATATGCTGGTGACTGCGATTCTGAATGGCATGATCCGGGATTTTACGCCCAAGGACAAGGTCGGACATTTTCAAGGTATCCGCATGATCTTCGGTGTGCTGCTGCCCATGATCATCGGCCCTGCCATCGGCGCGGCGGTGATTCGCGGCAGCGACTCCACCTATGTTGAACTGGGTGTTGTCAAGACGGTTCCGACTCCGGCGATTTTTCTTGCAGCAGCAGTTGTGCTTCTGCTGACGGTTCCTTTTGTGCTGCTGCTCAGAAAGCAAAGCGGAAAATACACATACAGGTTTGATTCCCCTGTTGGGAAGATGGAGTTTATCTCGAATATTGAGCTGACGGAACAAGAGCAGGGAAGAATTCAGACGGCCATCGACGAGAAGGCTGCAACCATCGGTATTATTGGCGGAGAGGACGGTCCAACGGCAATTTTTGTTACAAAACAAGAGCAGGATTTGGAGGAACAGAAGCATGAATAAGCTTGCCACGATTTGGGGAGAGCGTCTCAATGCAAAGTCTGTGCTGCAGGAGTATCCGAGACCGCAGCTGCAAAGAGAAAGTTATGTAAACATAAACGGCGAGTGGGATTATGCGATTACCGCGGCAGATTGCAAGCCGGAAGGCTGGGACGGAAAAATCCTTGTGCCGTTTTCTCCGGAAGCACCGCTTTCCGGCGTAAATCGGACGCTTCTGCCGGGGCAGGCGCTGTGGTACCATCGTACTTTTTCTGCAGTTTTGCAGCCGGGGATGCGGATGATCCTGCACTTCGGCGCGGTCGATCAGCAGGCAAAAGTTTATGTAAACCAAAAACCTGTCTGTGAGCATATTGGCGGCTACACGGCCTTTGAGGCGGATATCACAGATGCGCTGACGGACGGTGAAAATGAACTGATCGTCCGTGTACTGGATGATACGGACAGCTGTCAGCTCTCCCGGGGCAAGCAGAAGACGAAACGCGGCGGGATCTGGTATACGCCGCAGTCCGGCATCTGGCAGACGGTGTGGATGGAATGTGTGCCGGATAACTACGTGATGCGGCTGGAGCTGACGCCGGATTTTGAAGGCAGAAGGCTTCGCTGGAAGATCTACGCGCCCAATCCGGAGGGCGCGAATGTGGTCGTTCGTTTTGGAGGCGAGGTCATCGTCGAAGACTGGGCGGATGAAAACGGGGAGGGCAGCAGCCTGATACGGCCGGAATATTTCCGCCCCTGGACGCCGGAAACGCCGTCCCTTTATGATCTCACGGTGAAGCTGGAGCAGGACGAGGTAAGAAGCTATTTTGCCATGCGCTCCGTCGGTGTGGGCAGAAATGAAAACGGGCAGCCGTGCCTGATGCTCAACGGGAAACCGTATTTCCATCACGGCGTACTCGATCAGGGCTACTGGCCGGACGGCCTTTACACGGCGCCCTCGGATGAGGCGCTGGTTTATGATATTCAGACCATGAAGGATCTCGGCTTCAATATGCTGCGTAAGCATATCAAAGTTGAATCCATGCGCTGGTATTACCATTGTGACAGGCTCGGTATGCTGGTATGGCAGGATATGATGTCCGGCGGCGGAGCCTATAATTTCTGGACAGTCTCCTCGCCGCTAGTTACGGGCCTTCACAAAAAAGACAGCGATTATCAGAAATTCGCCCGGACGGACAGCTTTGCCCGGGAGCACTATTACGCAGAGCTGGAAGAGATGGTGCATCAGCTGTATAACTGCCCGAGTGTCGTCATGTGGGTACCCTTCAATGAGGGATGGGGCCAGTTTGATGCGCAGAAAGCAGTGGAGAGAATCGAGGCCATCGACAAAACGAGAACCATTGATCACGCCAGCGGCTGGCACGATCAGAGAATCGGAAAGATCAAGAGTTTACATGTGTACTTTAAGCCCTACCGCTTCCGCAGAGATCGGCTGGACAGGGCGGTGGTGCTTTCTGAGTTCGGTGGCTACAACCTGCCGGTGAGGGGACACACTTGGAACGGCAAAAACTTCGGCTATCGCGGCTATAAGAGTGAAGAAGCATTGGGCGAGGCGCTGAAAAAGCTTTATGAGCAGCAGATCCTGCCTGCAAAGGAGCAGGGACTTGCGGCCTGCGTCTATACGCAGCTTTCCGATGTGGAGGATGAGGTCAACGGTTTCATGACCTATGACAGAAAGTGCGTCAAGCTGCCGCGCGGACTCATGCGGGAGATCCGCAACCTACTTCTCGCAAGGTAAGCTGAACTTTTGGGGCGGCATAACAGAATCTATGCAAATGAAAAGAACCACCCGAAAAGGAATTAACATCCTTTTCGGGTGGTTTTTACTAGTAAAATGTTTAGGTTTACTTGGAGGAGCCGAGATAGGCTGCCTTAACATCATCATTTTCAGCCAGTTCGCGGCCTGCACCGTCCATAACGATGCTGCCGGTCTGCATGACATAGGCCCAGTCAGCGATCTTCAGCGCCATATTGGCGTTCTGCTCGTTCAGAAGAACCGTGATGCCCTGCTGGTTGATCTCACGGATGATATCAAAGATACCACGCACAACGATGGGTGCCAGACCGAGGGAAGGCTCGTCCATCATAATGACTTTCGGCTTCGCCATCAGAGCCCGGCCGACTGCCAGCATCTGCTGTTCGCCGCCGGAAAGCGTGCCGGCCAGCTGCCATTCACGCTCGCGCAGACGCGGGAACAGATCGTAGACTCTGGCAAGATCGTCGGCAATGGAATCCTTCCGCAGATAGGCACCGATGCGAAGATTCTCCTTAACGGTGAGGTTCGCAAACACGCGGCGTCCTTCCGGAACAAGCGTAACGCCCAAAGAAACGATCTGGTCGGTAGACTTGCCGATCAGGCTTTCGCCGTTCAGCAGAATGTCACCGGACTTTGGCTTTACGAGACCGGCAATAGATTTCAGCGTTGTGGATTTACCGGCACCGTTGGAGCCGATCAGCGTAATCACTTTGCCTTCTTCGACATTCATCGAGATGCCTTTGACGGCTTCAATGCCGCCGTAGGAAACGACAAGATCACGGATTTCAAGAATATTACTCATCGTCTTCCACCCCCAAGTATGCGTCGATAACGCGCTGATTGTTCTGAATCTCGGAGGGAATACCCTCTGCGATCTGCTTGCCGAAGTCAATGACATAGATCCGGTCGGAAATATCCATAACCAGATTCATGTGATGCTCAATAAGGAAAATGGTCAGATTGAACTGCTCACGGATCTGACGGATGAAGGCGGTCAGTTCTTCTGTTTCCTGCGGATTCATGCCTGCTGCCGGTTCGTCAAGCAGCAGAAGCTTCGGATTGGTCGCCAATGCACGGGCAATTTCCAACCGACGCTGTTTGCCGTAGGGAAGGGAAGTGGCCAGCTCATCGCGCACATCATACAGATCGACCAGCTTCAGCAGTTCATCCGCAGCGGCACGCTGTGCAGCTTCTTCCTTCTTGTTGAAGCGGAAGGTTGCGGAGAATACATTGGAGGTTCTGCGCAGATGCATGGCTGTCAGAACATTTTCAAACACCGTCATGGATTTGAACAGACGGATGTTCTGGAAGGTACGGGCGATGCCCTTCTCGGTGATGCGGTCGGGCGTGTTGGACACGACCTGCTTATACATGCCGTTGTTTGCACCGGCATAGGCTTTCTTCATTTTTCCGTGGGGGTAGTTTTCCACGATCACGTCGCCGCAGAAGCTGACACGGCCGTTGGTGGGCTCATAGACGCCGGTAATGCAGTTAAAGGCCGTGGTTTTGCCGGCACCGTTTGGGCCGATCAATGCGACGATCTCGCCCTTGTTGATCTCCATGGAAAGGTTGTTGACGGCAACAACACCGCCGAACTGCATGGTCACGTTTTCAACGTGTAAAACATTTTCAGCCATTGTTGCTGCCTCCTTTTCCGTTCTTGCGGCGCTTGCGCAGCAGATCCGTCAATTCCTTGTCGCCCATCAGACCCTTTCGGAAGAACAGTACGACGACCATAATGATGACGGAAACGACCGCCATGCGGAAACCGTTCTTAAACAGAGCAGGAGCCTTGATGCCGAGGAATTCTCCGCTGTCCAGACCGCGAAGCAGCCATTCCAAACTGGCAATATAAATGAAGCTCGTTACAACGGAACCGGTGATGGATCCGATGCCGCCGATGACAACGATCAGAAGAATTTCGTAGGTCATTGCGCTCTTGAAGCTCAAGGCCTGCAGCGTGCCCATATACATGGCGAGCATGCCGCCGCCGATACCTGCAAAGAATGAGGAAATGATAAAGGCCAGACGCTTATGCTTTGCGAGATTGATGCCCATGGCTTCTGCAGCTATCTCATCATCACGGATTGCTTTAAAGGCACGGCCGTATGTGGAATTGACAAGCAGCAGAATAACGGTAATGAAAAGACCGACGAGAATCAGATAACCTGTGGCATTTTCAAAATCGGGATATCCCTTCAGAAGGTTGGAGCCGTTGGTGACGGGACCGAATTTATCCCACTGGAAGAAGGCACGCAGGATTTCCGCAAAGCCAAGGGTTGCAATTGCCAGATAGTCACTTTTCAGACGCAGCACGGGCAGACCGATCAGATAGGCAAAGAATGCTGCTACCAGACCGCCGATAAGCAGAAGCACGAGCACGCCTGCAACCGTGCCGACAGAATTGCCCAGGAAGCTGCTGAAAAACTCCGGCAGGGAAAAACGGATGATACCGCCGTTATAGAGTTGATAAACACCGGCATGCTTTTCAACCGGAATTGCAAAAACGGCATATGTATAGGCTCCGAGAAGCATGAAGCCCGCCTGACCAAGGCTGAAAAGTCCGGTAAAGCCGTTGAGAAGGTTCATGGACACAGCGACCAGAGAATAGACGCAGGCTTTTTTGATGACCTTGATCGCAATATGGTAGCTGGGCAGAATAGCATCCAGCACAATACAAAGTGCAAAAATCGCCAAAAGGATTGCAGAAACAAGAATGGACTCGCGTTTGTTTGTTTTTTTCATTCGATCTGCACCTCCTTAAACCTTGTCCGTAGCCTTCTCGCCGAAAAGACCGGTGGGTCTGACGCAAAGAACGACGATCAGAAGGGCGAAGGTGAAAGCATCAGAGAAGGTGGAGTACCCGATACCTTTGATGATCTCTTCGCTGAGACCGATCAGGAAGGCACCGACGACCGCACCGGGAATGGAGCCGATTCCGCCAAAAACAGCGGCAACAAAGGCTTTCAGTCCGGGCATAGCGCCAGAGGTAATACCGACATTGGGATAGTTCGTAAAATAAAGCATTGCGCCAACGGCAGCCAGGAAAGAGCCGACAACAAACGTGAAGGAAATCACGGAATTGATCTTGATGCCCATGAGCTGGGCGGTCTCAAAGTCCTTGGAAGCAGCACGCATGGCAAGTCCGATCTTTGTTTTTTTCGTCAGCCAGACCAGAACGAAGATCAGAGCAACGGTCAGAACCGGAGTCAAAAGCGTGACGCGCTTGGTGTCAGCGCCAAAGACCTTGATCATATCCGAAATCCACGGGATCGGATTGGTGACAGGCTGCGGCAGACCGCCGGTCAGATAGAATGCCAGATTCTGAATGAGATAACTTACACCGATGGCAGAGATCATCAAAGACATTCTCGGGGCTTGGCGAAGCGGCTTGTATGCTGCGCGTTCGATAAGAAAGCCGAGCGCTACTGTGCAGATCAGGACAAGAGGCAGTGCAATGATCATGGGCAGGGACGCGGATGCATATACCATGATCAGGCCGGCGACCATAAATACATCACCGTGGGCAAAATTGATCAGACGCAGAATGCCGTAAACAAGTGTATAGCCGATCGCGATGAGTGCATACTGCCCGCCGGAGGATATACCGTTGATAAAATAGGGAAGTAGTCCTTGCATAGGAACCTCCAAAAATCAGATTCTAAAGCGCACTAAACTTGGCGGAGAAAGCCCCGCCAAGTTTAATGCCGAAACTATGTTTGCAGCAGATTAGTTGATGCCCTGGATCTTGACGAACTCCCATTCGCCGGAAGCGGTGTTGGCGTTCTTGATGTAGGCAACGTCGCGCTTTGCATCACCGATGGAGTCGAACTCGATCAGGCCGGAAACGCCTTCGTAGCTGACGCCGGGCAGAGCCTTCAGAACATCAGCAGCCTTGCCGGTGCCGGAAGCCTTGATTGCTTCCAGAGCGGTGAAATATGCGTCATAGCCCATTGCGGTGACAGCGGAGACCATGTCATTGCCGCCGTTGTTGGTCTTGGCATCCGCATTGGCATTGATCCATGCCTTGATGCCGGCGTCGAATTCGGGGTTGCCGCCTTCCTGATAGAAGGTGGTGATGTCAACCTTGACGTCCTTGCCCTTTGCACTTTCAACGACCATGTTGTTGTCCCAGGTGTCGGAGCCGAGCAGAGCACCGTCAAAGCCCTGTGCTGCGGAAGCTTCAATGATGAGCTGTGCATAGTTGGTGGAGACAGGAGCGAAGATGACGCCTGCGCCTTCGGACTTGGCATTGTTGATATAGGAGACAAAGTTTGCGCTGCCTTCGGGGAAGTCTTCGGAAATGACGGTGCCGCCGAGAGCCTCAAAAGCTTCCTTGAAGTAGTAGACCAGACCCTGATCATAGTCGGAGCCGAGCATGGCCAGCGTGTAAGCGGTGGTCACGCCGAGTTCCTTATAAGCATAGTTTGCAAGAACGGTGCCCTGGAACGGATCCAGGAAGCAGATGCGGAAATAAACGTCGCAGTCAGCAGTGACCTGCGGGTTGGTGCAGGTAACGCCGATGGCGGGAACGCCGGCTTCTGCAAAGACGGTGCCGCCTGCCATGGAAACGCCGGAGCCATAGGAACCGAGAACGACAGAAACGTCCTTGTTCATCAGTTCTGCTGCTGCGGAAGGACCGTTTTCTGCAGTAGTACGGTTATCGACGATAGCAAGCTCAACGTTGTAGGTCTTGCCGTTGATTTCTACGGTAGGCTGTACGTAGTTGGCGTACTGCATACCGAGGATCTCCTGTTTGCCGCCTGCACCGTTATCACCGGTCTGCGGTTCATAAATACCGATGCGGATTACATTACTGGATTCCTTGCCGGCACATGCGGTGAGCATGCAAGCCATCATTGCAAGGCAGAGAATGATTGCCAAAAACTTTTTCATTATTTTTTCCTCCTAATTATGTCCGCGTGAAGAAGACATGTGTACGCGAACAAGTATGGGTTGATTATACTCGTCTTCCCGGAAAAAAGCAAGCAAAAATGTAATTTTTTTCATATTTCCTGCATTTGCGAGAGAAAAAAACAAAAACCCGCAAAAAAGGCGGCCTGCTTTCGCAGACCGCCGGGAAATCAGTATGATTTACAGTTCGCAGTTGCCAACCGTACGCGGGAAGGGGATGACATCGCGGATGTTGCCGATGCCGGTCAGATACATGACGCAGCGCTCGAAGCCGAGACCGAAGCCTGCATGACGGGTGGAACCGTACTTGCGCAGATCCAGATAGAAGCTGTAGTCCTCGGGCTTCAGACCAAGCTCATTCATGCGGGCAAGCAGGACATCGTAGTTGTCTTCACGCTGGCTGCCGCCGATGATCTCGCCGATGCCGGGAACGAGGCAGTCCATGGCTGCGACGGTCTTTCCGTCGGGGTTCAGCTTCATGTAGAAGGCCTTGATCTCCTTCGGATAGTCGGTGACGAAGACCGGACGCTTGAAGATCTGCTCGGTCAGATAACGCTCATGCTCGGTCTGCAGATCGCAGCCCCAGAACACCTTGTAATCGAACTTGTCATTGTGCTCTTCCAGCAGCTTGACTGCTTCGGTGTAGGTGACGTGACCAAAATCGGAATTGAGAACGTGTGCCAGTCGGTCAAGCAGACCCTTGTCAACAAACTGGTTGAAGAAGGCCATCTCTTCGGGAGCATTCTCCAGCACATAGCGGATGATGAACTTGATCATATCCTCGGCCAGACGCATATCGTCAGACAGATCGGCGAACGCGATTTCCGGCTCGATCATCCAGAACTCTGCCGCATGACGGGTGGTGTTGGAGTTTTCGGCGCGGAAGGTGGGGCCGAAGGTATAGATGTTGCGGAAAGCCATGGCGTAGGTTTCGCCGTTGAGCTGACCGGAAACAGTCAGATTGGTGGGCTTGGAGAAGAAGTCCTTGGAGTAATCGACCTTGCCGTCCTCCGTACGGGGAACGTTGTTCAGATCCATCGTGGTCACCTGGAACATTTCGCCTGCGCCCTCGCAGTCGGAGCCGGTGATCAGAGGCGTATGCACATAGACGAAGTCGCGTTCCTGGAAGAACTTGTGGATAGCATAGGCAGCCAGACTGCGGACACGGAATACCGCCTGGAAGGTATTCGTGCGCGGACGCAGGTGGGAGACCGTGCGCAGATACTCCATGGAATGACGCTTGGGCTGGATGGGGAAGTCCGGGGTAGACGGGCCTTCCACGAAAACATCCTTTGCCTGCAGCTCAAACGGCTGCTTGGCGTCCGGCGTCAGAACGAGCGTACCGGTGACGATGACAGCGGCGCCGGTATTCAGCTTGGAGATTTCTGCAAAGTTTGCAAGCTCACTTCCGTATACGACCTGCAGCTGGCTGAAGTAGGTGCCGTCTGACAGATTGATGAAGCCGAAGTTCTTGCTGGCGCGCAGATTGCGTACCCAACCGCCGACCTTGATTTCCTTGCCGGCATAATCCTGGGTAGATTTGAACAGGGATCGAATCGAAATCAACTGTTCCATAGCGAGTTCCTCTCTTTTCGTAAAGCCGGATGATCCGGCATGGTATTTCAAACGAAATGGCTTGCTTACAGAAGCAGGATACCTGCCTCGGCGCAGGCCTTGACGGTTTCCGGATCCCAAAGGCTGGACTGCACTTCGCCGATGTGGCAGGTGCCGATCATCAGCATGCACAGACGGCTCTGACCGATACCGCCGCCCATGGTGAGCGGAAGTTCGCCTGCAAGCAGCATCTTGTGGAAGGGCAGATTTCTTCTGTCATCGCAGCCGGCAAGCGTCAGCTGGCGGTCGAGGGATTCTTCGTCTACGCGGATGCCCATGGAGGAGATCTCAAAGGCACTTTCCAAAACAGGGTTCCACATCAGAATGTCGCCGTTCAAAGCCCAATCATCGTAGTCGGGCGCGCGGCCGTCATGCGGTGCACCGGAACGGAGCTTGCCGCCGATCTGCATCAGGAAAACGGTATGATGCTCACGAAGAATTTCATTTTCACGCTGCTTGGGGCTCAAGTCGGGGTAACGATCCTCCAGCTCCTGCGTGGTAATGAAGTAAACTTCACGATCCAGCTTGGTATGCAGAGACGGGAAAGCAACACCGAGTGCGTCGTTGGTTTCGCAGACAGCACCGACGATATCGCGAACCGTGCGGCGCAGATATGCTTCATTTCTGTCTTCGCGGCTGATGACCTTTTCCCAGTCCCACTGGTCAACATAGACAGAATGGAGATTGTCCACTTCCTCATCACGGCGGATGGCGTTCATATCCGTGAACAGACCTTTGCCGACGTTGAATTCATAGCGCTTGAGTGCAAGACGCTTCCATTTTGCAAGCGAATGGACAACCTGTGCATCGATACCGACATCGGGAATGTCAAAGCCGACGGGACGTTCGTAACCGTTCAGGTTATCATTGAGGCCCGAATTCTCCTCCACGAATAAGGGTGCGGAAACGCGGCGAAGATTGAGCGCATTGCTGAGATTTACCTGAAAATTGCTTTTGATGAATTCGATGGCACGCTGCAGCTCGTACACAGACAGAGAAGCTTTGTAGCCCTGCGGGATAATTAGTTTGCTCATAATGTGGGCCCCTTTCATAATAATAGCATTCTGCTTTGCTGCGCAGACCCCAAAATGGAGCGTGCAGCAAAAAAATATGCATATTATTATACCTAATTATTTTCCGCATTGCAAGATAAAATAACGCACCATTGAGAACATTTTTTTGTAAAAAATGGTGCGGTTGGAAACCGCACCATATGTGATTATTTTTTCTTTGTGCGCTGGCGGAACTTTCGGAACAACTCCCACAGAACGGTCAGAATCTGGATGGCTGCGCATACAACAAAGACAAGGTAGACATTTTTGAGCGGAACGGAAAGGAAAATGCTCAGACCGAGTGACCAGATCAGCACGGAAGTGGAAAGCGCCTGCCAGAAGATGCCCCACCAAAGGCTTGTAAAGACGATACTGATGATGGCGGAAACCGGAATGGCGTAGATAAAAAACAGCCAGGAATGGAAATCGATATTTGCAATTTCAAAGATCGCAAACAAAACCACTGCGATTGCAAACGTCAGCGCAACGGAAAGCGCCAGAATAAAAAGGTGGAAATGAGGCTTTGATTCCTTTGGCGGCTCGACTTCTCCGATCAGATTGGAGACGGTGATGCCGTACAGATCGGCAATCTGTGTCAGAATATAGATGTCCGGAAGACTTTCACCCCGTTCCCATTTGGAAACGGATTTATCGGAATAGTTAAGCTTTGCGGCAAGATCCAACTGCGTATCATGGGCAGATTTGCGGTAAGCTGCGATATTTGCGGAAACAGTTCGACGCAGGGTCGGTTCGTCGATTTGCACCTGACGGCCTCCTTCCAAAAGAATCTAATTTGAAATCTGTTTCATAGAATACCATATCTGCACTGATTGCGCAAGGGAATAAAAGGCAGAACAGCTGCATGGGGATTGAAAAAATCAAAAAAAGTGTGTAGTATATCTTATTATTAAATGAGTATATAGGGGGGTCACATATGGATCGGGAAAAATTGGAGCAGTTTCTTTGCACACTGCCGTTGGCGCAGTATGCCTGGATCGATCCGCGGGAGCTTGTTTTCACGGAGCGGGTGCGGAAGATCTGTGAGCAGGAGTGCCCGATGTACGGCAAGACCTGGGCCTGCCCTCCGGCTGTCGGCAGCGTTGAGAACTGCAGAGAACGGTGTCTGTCCTATCCCTATGCGCTGGTATTTACAACTCTGACAGAGGTTTCGGATATTGCGAATCTGGACGAAACGCTTTCAACTCGTGCACCGCATGAAAAAATCACGCATGAGGTTGTGGAGGTAATGCGCACCATGTCTGATGATGTGATGGCGCTTTCAACGGAAGCCTGCGCGATCTGCGAGCATTGCGCCTACCCGGACGGGCCCTGCCGCCACCGGGAAAAAATGTTTCCCTGCGTGGAGAGCCATGGGATCCTCGCAACAGACATTGCGGAAAAATACGGGATCGATTTCTATGACGGAAACATCGTCACATGGTTCTCTGTGATCTTTTATAAATAGTATGCAAAAGCGGTGGGTCTTTCGGGATCTGCCGCTTTCTGTAAAAATCAAGGGATGGCGTTGAGCTGCTGCTCCAGCTCTAAAAGCGCGTCCTTCATGGGAAGACCTCCGGCATAGCCGGTCAGACTGCCGTCCTTGCCGATAACGCGGTGGCAGGGGATCACGATCCAAATGGGATTCTGTCCGATGGCGTGCCCGACTGCCCGCACGGCTTTCGGTTTGCTGATTGCGTCTGCGACCTGCTGATAGCTGCAGACCGTGCCGTAGGGGATCTGCAGCAGCTGTTGCCAGACGGAGCGCTGAAACGCGGTGCCGTTCGGCGAAAGCGGAAGCGTGAACTGCGTTCTCTGACCGGACAGGTATTCCGAAAGCTGCTGCGCGGCCTGCCGGGTGATGTCGTTCTCGCCGTCATTTTGTGACGGCTTTTTTGTTGTCAGAGAAGTGATGGCGGCATCGTCTGCACAGATATAAAAGGTTCCGATGGGATGTGTCAGGATGCTCAGATACATGAGATCAGCTCCCGATCAAAAAGTGTCCAGGGGAAGGCATCCGGCGGCGGGCAGAAAAAGCTTTCCTGTACATCCTTGAGCGGGAAGCGGAGGCGGTAAGCCCAGAGTGCTGCCGTGCAGCGGTTATCCTTGCTGCCGTATTTTCCGTCTCCGAGGAGCGGGAGACCGCGGGAGGAAAACTGGACGCGGATCTGATGGGTTCTGCCGGTATGCAGAAGCACATGGACAAGAGAATAGCTTTTTCCGTCCGATTGGACGCTTTGCAGTACATGATAGTCAAGAATAGCTTCTTTTACACCGGCGCGTTTGCGAGCAACGACATAGGTCTTGTTTTTCATGCGGTCGTGGAACAGCAGATCCTTCAGCGTTCCGGTATCTTCTGCCGGGATTCCTTCGATGACAGCCAGATACTCTTTATGAAGACTGCCCTGCCGGATACACTCTGAAAGAGAAGCGGCTGAACGGTTTGTGCGGGCGTAGACCATGACGCCGCCGGTCTGCGTGTCCAGACGGTGGACGGGATAAACCTGCCCGCCGAGCTGCTGCGAGAGCATCTGCGGCATGGCGTTCTGCGCCTCGCCCTGAGACGTGACACCGACGGGTTTGACACAGACGATCAGATCACTCGACTGAAACAGAATCTGCATAAGATCGCCTCCTGTGTCCACTATACAAGACGACTGAACGGATTGCAAAGACTATTTCCGGGAAGGGACGGAATTTGACAGATATGATATAATTACGATGAAAACAAATCATAATTTATTGTTGGAAGGATGAGTATGAGCAGCTTTCATTATGAAGGAAAAAAGATTTATTATGAAGAAATCGGCAAC
>JAEDIZ010000176.1 GCA_016296635.1 Oscillospiraceae bacterium | reverse complement strand
ATGCGGGATGACCATAAACTGGCTCTCAAGAAAGTGAAGCAGCAGATTCTCGCATTTTGCCTGCGGCATGGGTATGCCTACACCGCAACGAAGAACCACTGGACATCTGCGCATCTGGAGTGGTTGCGGGAGCTGAAGCCAGAAGGACTGTACGGAGAGATCCTCGCGGAATATTTGCTGACCTACCAGACGCTTTCTGAAAAGTTGGAACGCCTGGATCGGCGCATTGAAGAGCTTGCAAAAGATGATGCTTATGAGGCATCCGTAAAGAAGCTGTGCTGTTTCCTCGGTGTGAAAACTCAGACTGCTTTAGCAACCATTGTTGAAGTAGGAGATTTCAAGCGTTTCCCGTCTGCCGAACGATTTGCGTCCTATATCGGTCTGGTTCCTGGTGAGGACTCCAGCGGTGGTGACCAAAATCGTTTGGGAATTACGAAAGCGGGGAATCGCCATGTCCGGATGCTGTTGGTGGAAGCAGCGCAGAGTTTCTCCAGAGGACAGGTCGGCTATAAATCAGCGGCTTTGAAACAGCGGCAGGCCGGAAATGCGCCAGAGGTTATCGCATATGCAGACCGTGCGAATGAGCGTCTTCGCAGGAAATATTACAAAATGGTTCTTGGGCAGAGTAAACGCTCCAATGTTGCCAAAACCGCTGTTGCAAGAGAACTGAGCTGCTTTATCTGGGGTATGATGACCGGCAATATTGCATGAGGTATCGCAGCGTTCCGGCAATATCAAGGCTGCTTCGCACCGCTGACGCGGCTCCGGCCTTGACATTCCCCACCCGCTGCGACAGCGGGTAATCAAGGGCTGCAAGCAGCCCCATTCACATCGGAAGGCATCTTGAAGGAGCTTTGGCTTTTCAAGGTTTGAGCGATCTACGAAGAGACTATGATGGCACAGTAATGTGATCCACGACGTTAGACGGTAGCGCTCTCGGCGGACCATTGACCTGTAGGTAACCAATCCACGTATATCAGAGTGGCCAATGCCGGGAACTGATACCCAGAGCTCTTTCAAGATGCCTTCCGCCAAAAAATATTTGCGGTGACCGCTGTTAGGGGCATTCTGCCTCTTGACAAAGGTCATTACATATCAGTTTCTTGAAATTGTTGTCTACCTGTTTTCGTTGATTATTTTTCCGTAGTTTGCTATACTATAGATAGAAAACAATGAGGAGGTGCGTTCCATGCCCATTGATGAGATTGAAGTCATAAAGCAAAAGCTTGTCGATCAGATCAAGCCGATTGGCGTTTATCTGTTTGGCTCTTTTGCCAACGGTACCGCGCACGCCGACAGCGATTTTGACTTCTACATTATTGTAGATGACAACGAGAAAGATCTTCACGCCGTAGCCACTTCTGCATATAAAGCGATTCGCGGCGTGAAGCAGCGCCCCGTGGATATTTTGGTTGGCACAAAAAGCCGCTTTGACGAACGTAAGAATCAGTTCACCGTAGAAAACGAAGTATTCCACAAAGGAGTTCTGCTCTATGGATCAGCAAGTTAAACAGTGGATTGACTATGCCGCGCAAGATTTAGGCGTTGCCCGACATCTTTTTGAAAACTACCATCCCAAGCCGCTTGAAATCGTCTGCTACCACTGCCAGCAATCTGCTGAAAAAGCGATCAAGGCTGTGATTGTCTCTCTGCACTGGCCCACCGGGATTCCCAAAAGCCACGATCTTTCTTTTCTGCTGAATCAGATCCACAACTATATCTCCATTCCGGATGCAATCGGCGATGCTGCAGACGCCTTGACACCGTTTGGTACCATGACACGATATCCGAACGAACTGACTGTCGAGGAGCATCATGCAAAACAGGCAATCGCATTTGCAGAGCAGATTCTAAATTGGACAGCATCTGCTTTGCAATAAAGCAAAAAACACAGTTGCATAACCGAAGCGGCCGCAGATCTGCGGTCGCTTTTTTCTGCATTTTGCAGAAAAATCGTATTGCCGCCCTATTTTATAAGTAGAGAACATTCTTTTCCTATCGCGAAAACTATATATAGTTTTATCGTAATTGACAACCACGAGATATTGTGTTACTATACTCATGTAATTGATGTTTGTGCAGTTCATCGGAACGCAGACCGTATGGTCTGTGCGTGGGGCTTCTCACATTGCACACGTTGGTCAGGTTTGTATTTGAGTGCTGGTAGCATGGTATTTGCCCGCAAGGGGTAGATGTCGCTGCCGGCATTTTTTATATAGATATTCATGCCGGTGGCAGAAAGGAGTGTTATGGCTAAAGCGAGTCTCATCGGGCTGATCACGCAAGACCCGGAATTGCAGCACAGCGCCAAGGGTGAACCCTATGTCCGTTTTTCCGTAGCCGAGTATGTCGGCTTCGGTTCACAGCGGCACACACAGTTTGTTGATGTGTGGGCATGGGGCTACATGGCGCAGCGGATTGCAAAGTGCAGCTTGGGCAAAGGCGATTTTATCTTTTTGAGCGGCACGTTGGAACTGGAAGAGCACACAAAAAAAGACGGCGTCACGAAAGATAAACGCTTGAAGCTCAGATTGGACGATTGGGCGCCTGTTCCGCAAAAGCGGGAAACAGTCCGTCCAGTACAGAATGAAACAGAGGTTTTTCCAGTCACCGCCGAACAGATCGACGGTGACCGGGAGGAACTGCCGGAATAACGCCGGCGCAGCGGAAGAGGAACCGCACCAGATGATTCAGAAATGATTCGTCGGTGCGGTTCCTCTTTTTTTATTTTATCGAAAGAATTTTGAAAGGTGGCTTAATTTTATGAAACGATCCAGTCCTCTATGGGGAAGTGTCTCCGTCCTGATCGGTGTGGTCATTGCGATCCTGGCGCTGGTGCGCGGCGCATGGCTCGTCCCGCTTTTGCTCCTGACCTTTACGGCGTGGGGTCTGTGGGTGGTCATGTTCCAGCTTCAGCCCGCGTGGGATTCCATTCGCGGATACCGGAAGAAAGAGCACGATTCCAGACGGCAGCGGGAAGCATCGCTTTACAGTACGGCGCAGGCAAATAGCGACGCTATGCAGCTTTTGCTGCGGCACGTCAACCATCGGATCTCTGCGTATCTCAAGTCGGTCTATCCGAGCGCCCGCTGGGAGTGGACAACCGGGAACCCAACTGCGCTCGTTATGCAGGGCGGCACCGGACGCATCCGCGTGTATGGCATTGCGGAATACGACTATGCAGACGTTCAAATCGACCGCAACGGCAACCTCTTTTGTAATCTTCTGAAGGTCGTGCCAGTGCAGCCGCGTATGGATGCGCCGACGCCGCCAAACCAGCAGCCGGTCGATCCGCAGGTCTGGTATGACGTAGAAGGACGTGAAGTGTTGGAGCGCGTGATCGCGGATCTGGATTCCCGCGGCCACAGCAGCCTGACACTGAAAGAGGACGGCAGCGTGTACATCCACGAGGACGACGACACGCAGGATGTTCCACAGGAACATCTCACCGCCTTC
>JAEDIZ010000175.1 GCA_016296635.1 Oscillospiraceae bacterium | reverse complement strand
AGCTTGACCTGGTTTTGCGAAACAATCTGACCACGGAGGAGCACCCCTTGGGGCTTTTTCACCCCCATGCAAAGCTGCACCATATCAAGAAAGAAAACATCGGCCTGATCGAAGTGATGGGTCTGGCCGTACTTCCCTCCCGTCTGAAAACGGAGCTTGCCCAGCTGCGGCAGGCCATTCTGGACAATGCGGATATCCGGGCGGACGAAGCTCTTGCCAAGCATGCCGACTGGGTGGATGAGCTGAGAGAAAAATACGCCTTCAGCCCGGAGAATACTGAGGAGATTCTCTGCCGTGAGGTGGGTGCGGTTTTCCGTCAGGTGCTGGAGGACGCCGGCGTGTTCAAGCGGGACAAGCAGGGGCAAAATGCTTTTCTCCGCTTTGTGGATGCTGTGAATACAAAATGAAAAAATGAGGATGGAAAAATTCCATCCTCATTTTCATTTTGTAGTTTTTGAAGCTTATTTTCCGGCTTTGTATCTCAGTATGCCGATCAGTGACGGACTTGTTACCCTGATGGAGTTCAGGATGGTTGCCAGAGCGGCTGCCATGTCAATAAAGATGGCAAACCAGATATTGCAGTAACCGGTCAGACTGAGGAAAATCAGAATTGCTTTTACGACAAACGCAAATATGGCGTTTTCAGCAGCCACTTCACGCACTCTGGAGCAAAGCTGCAGGGCAAGCGGCAGATTGGCGATATACTCGGGAATGACGAGAATATCAGCAAATTTGCCTTTCCTGTTGACTCTGACATCCAGATCCGCAGCACTGTGCGCGTCAAAGCCGTTTGCATAGACATACATCATCTGCGTGTCTCTGCTGGTTTTCAGATCGTTGATCAGACGGAGCTTCCGTGCCGTATCGCACTCGCCGAACACTTCGTCAAATTCCAGCTCTGTTGCAGCAATCTCGCTTTCCTCGTTTCCGTCTTCCGTCAGAAGAATACATTTTTCAAAGCCGATGGCCTTCAGATCCGGTACCAGCTGTTCTGCCTCGCCGTAGATCTCGTTGGTAAGCGCAATTTTGCCAACGTACTTTTCAGAGACCATCATATAGAGCATTTGGTAGTTTTCCTTGCTGCTCTCATAGGGGACAGCCTCTCCCCTGCTGGCAAAAAGCTCCCGGGTGGCCAGAGTAACATGGGCCCCGTTGATCTTCAGTTCCACCCCGCAGCCAGGAATATCCTGAAAATCCGAGATCAGGTCAAGCATGTAGTCATGATTGAAAGCATCGGATATGGCCTTGGCAAAAGGCTGTTCAGAATAATATACGGCGTGGGCGGCAAAATTCATAAAGGTGCTTTTATCCAGCAGGTCGGACTGCACGGAAACAAGGCTGGGGTGATCGTCTGCGAAAACGCCCGGCTTATCGAACACCGCCGTGTCCGCTTCTGCCGCCTTTTCCATTGCTTCAGCGTTGTTGAAAACGACGCCGAACTGTGCGCCGTAGCAAATGCCGATAATCCCGGTAAGGGGCATAGCTACCACAACGGACAAAGGCGTGGCAATAACGATGATGGTCAGCGCTCTGTGAA
Organism: Oscillospiraceae bacterium; assembly: GCA_016296635.1. Taxonomy (GTDB): domain Bacteria; phylum Bacillota; class Clostridia; order Oscillospirales; family Oscillospiraceae; genus CAG-170. The sequence continues at coordinate 1,952 of JAEDIZ010000175.1, read as the reverse complement.
TAGAGACGGCAAAACTCAGGTTGGTGAGTATGGGGATCAGTATTGCATAGAGAACCGCAATGCCCAGGGCGATTTTAAGAACGAAAGAAGCGGCGGCGCCCACGGTGGACTCCAACTCCATTTTTCCGGCGTTCTCCTCTTCGATGATGCCGGTGATTTTTTCCACCGTTTCATCGTCAGAGTAGCACAGCAACTCCTTTGCGGATTTCACCGTTCGTTCCTTCGCATAAGCGATAAGAATCTGGCCGATCTGATAGAACATCATCAAAGCCGCGCCTTCCAGGCCGAAGCCGATGAAAAAGGAAATGACGGCAACGAATACGATAACGATGGGAGTGGCAAAATAGTCTCTCGATTCTACACTGTCAACTGCGGCAAGAACCACGTCATAGCCGGAAACGACAACAGACAGGGCAAGCAGCAGCGTGCGTACCAAAGAAGGCATTTTTACAATCAGTGATACGGCAAAGATCAGTGAGGCGATGATCAGCCGGATAACAATGATACCGTTTAACCCACCCGGAATCTGGCTTTTTACAGCGGGAGCCTCATTTTGTTTTTCGGAATGTTTGCCCATTCAGCCACCTCCAATTATTGTTTCTGTTTACCTGTGGCTCATGCCTTTCCGTCGCAGCCGAGAACGTCCACGATCTTGTGGGCAACCATGTCCTTTATTGCTGCTCTTGCGGGCTTGAGATACTGGCGGGGATCGAAATGATCGGGATGATCGTTGAAGTACTTGCGGATAGATGCGGTCATGGCGAGGCGCAGGTCAGAGTCGATATTGATCTTGCAGACTGCCATGGAAGCGGCCTTTCTCAGCTGATCCTCGGGAACGCCGATAGCGCCGGGCATGTTGCCGCCGTTTTCGTTGATGATTTTGACAAACTCCTGGGGAACGGAAGAGGAGCCGTGCAGAACGATGGGGAAGCCGGGCAGGCGGCGGGAGACATCTTCCAGAATGTCGAATCTGAGCTGGGGCTTGGTGCCGGGCTTGAACTTGTAAGCGCCGTGGCTGGTGCCGATGGCAATGGCCAGAGAGTCGCAGCCGGTGCGCTGGACAAATTCCTGAACGTCCTCGGGACGGGTGTAGGAAGAGTTTTCGGCGGAGACGTTTACCTCGTCCTCCACGCCGGCCAGGGTGCCAAGCTCAGCCTCGACCACGACGCCGTGGTCATGGGCATATTCAACAACCTTGCGGGTCAAAGCGATATTTTCCTCAAAGGGCTTGGAGGATGCGTCTATCATTACGGAGGTGAAGCCGCCATCGATGCAGCTCTTGCAGATCTCGAAGCTGTCGCCGTGATCAAGGTGCAGAGCGATGGGCAGGCCGGTCTCAATCACAGCGGCCTCAACCAGCTTGATCAGATAAGTATGGTTGGCATAAGCGCGGGCGCCTTTGGACACCTGAAGGATAAGCGGTGCGTTAAGGTCCTTCGCCGCTTCGGTGATGCCCTGCACGATCTCCATATTGTTTACGTTGAAAGCGCCGATGGCGTAACCGCCGTTATAGGCTTTCTCGAACATTTCTTTTGTTGTTACCAGAGGCATAGTTCGTTTACTCCCTTACAAATTTCTGCAAATTTGGTGATTTGTCATATTTACAAATTCGCTTTTATATTATATCCTCAATCCGTTGTATAATCAAGAAGCACATGCAAGAAAAGCAGCAAATTTTTCTTAATAATTTTTTCGGAGGCAAAATGATATGAGTGAGAAACTTGTAGGATCCTGCATTTTCGGTCAGTCCGGCGGCCCCACGGCCGTCATCAACGCCAGCGCTTACGGCGTCATCCGCGCCGCTCTCGACGCAGAGGAGATCACCAAGGTCTACGGCGCTGCCCATGGTATCAAGGGCGTACTTGAGGACAAGCTTTATGTGATGGACGAGGAAGACCCCGCCGAGCTGGAGCTGCTGCTCCACACCCCCTCTTCCGAGCTGGGTTCCTGCC
>JAEDIZ010000174.1 GCA_016296635.1 Oscillospiraceae bacterium | reverse complement strand
AAAATATGCCGTGATAAGGGTTGATAATCAAGGATTTTCTTCGCTGTAAGCAATGCGGGCAAGCTTTCTCTTGTGATGATATTCCTTGCACGGATTTGGCTTTAGAGCGCAAATAAGTGTTGAGTTTAGCGCTGTTTTGAGGCCACCGGAGCATAACGGATAAGCGTTTTTACGACGCCTATTTGGGAACTGGCAGGTGTTTCTTTGCGGGCTTTGTTATCCCCTATTGATTGATTCTGGTTCCCTGCTCTTCCTCAAACATCTTCGCCAGCTCCGTACCGCTCTCCTGCATGCCTCGCTTCATCCATTCCACGATCTATCCGTAGAGCAAATAGGCGATAGAGGATTTGAGGTAGGCAAGCGCATTGGGCATCTCAGGCGTGATCTCCGACTGGTCCAGCAGCATTTGCAGCACGATATCCGAAAGCCCGACTTGATACAGCGTCAGTGCGTTGTCAGCCGACCATCCTACAAAGAGCAATGGTATCTGGAAAAGCGGAACGCCATCTGCATGACCTGCGGGCGCGTCAGCCCCTTGTCCGCGCAGCCCACATTTGAGGATTTAGCGGTGGATTTCGAGGGTACAACCGCCAGTGGCGCGGAGCGATTCTACCGGCAGACGCTTGACAAGCTGCGCCTGAAGCTGCTGGAAAGCGGGCTTGTCCATACCGTGACGCTGAAGCAGACCGAGTGCCGCAAAAGGAACAAAAAAAATAGCCGCCGCTGTCTACCTGTATCAGACAGACAACGACGGCGAGTGGGGCGAGATTCGGTTTGATTTTGAAAGCAGCACAGCGGAGATCGTAAAGCTGGCAGATTGGGACACGGTGAAGTCAAACGTTTTTGCAAAAGCCGCGATACAATATGTGAGGTATCTTTTAAGGCAGACATCTGCGAAGCAAGTTATCGTCTTGTATGTTAAATCGATCACGACTTGCAGGGCGGTTGCTTTTTGCGCGAACTCCAGATAAAGCCTATTCTTTGGTTCCTGATGCGCAGTTTTTGCGCTCCGGTGTTAAAATATAAAAGCGCTCAAATATTGCAGTTGGAAACACACGCAAAGACCTGTTATAATTTTTATAAAATATCTTTTGTATCTTTCATCCCTTTGGGTACTCTCGTTCGTTATACTGACAGAAAAGGCGGTGAGGCAGTGGAATATAGCAACCACGAACTGGTGCGCGGGATCAAAGGCGGAGATCAGAGCGCACTGGAGCTTTTGGTTCGCCGCTGGTATCCGCGAATTTACGGATATGTTTTCAAATTGACCGGGCATGAGCAGGACGCTTATGACTTGACGCAGGATGTTTTTATCGCAATGATGCAGAGCATCGGCAGCTATACGCCGTGGAGGAAATTTGACAGCTGGCTGTTTACGATCGCGCATAACAAGTGCATGGACTACTTTCGCTTTCGACAGAAAATCGTTCAGGCGGAAGACACCATGTTCGACCGACCCGATCCGGCTGCCTCGCTTGAAGATATGGCAGCGGTCTCCCTGTCCGTAAAAGCCGCGCTGGAGAAGCTGCCTGCCGCACAGCGGGAGGCAGTGATCTTACATTATTTCCATCAATTTACCGCAAGCGAGATCGCGCGAATGACGAACACACCGCTGCCGACGGTCAAATCACGGCTTCGTGCCGCCAGAAATACACTCTCAAACGAACTGCGGGAGGACTTCGAATGAACGATCGAATGGAACAGGAAATCCGCCGCACCATTTTGCGGCTGCAAGCGTCCATGCCGGAGCCGAGGGACCGGCAGACGCCGGTCTTCACGCTGCTGCGGATCGCCGCAGGTGAAATAAACGCGGGCCTGCTGCTTGGGCTTTTCGCGGGTGCATTAATTTTTGGTCTGCTCAGCGTCAGGACTTTGTCCATGCCGATGCTGACGATTTTCTGTACCGCGCCCATGCCGATGCTCCTGCTGTTTCATCGGTACGTGCTCGCCTGCAGCGAGCGTATGCGCGAATTGGAAGCTACGTTTCCGTATTCCTATCCGGAAATGTTAGCTGCGCGGTCGGTCGTGATCTCATGCTGCATGTTCGGTGCGCTGCTGCTGCTTTCCGTGACGCTGCACGTTTCTGCGGGGGAGGATCTTCTGCGGCTGGCGCTCTGCGGCGCGGTACCGGGCATCTATTTATGCACGCTGCTGCTGTTTCTGTCTGCCAGACTCCGTAATCCAGAAGGGCTATCCCTGCTTGCGCTCGTCTTCTGGGCAGCGCTCTGCTTCCTCGTGACGGTGCTTCCGTTTGACCGGCTTTTGCAGCTCTGCTCCACTGCCGCCTACGCAGCTCTGGCGGTCATCGGGCTGATTTTATACGGCATACTTGTGCACAACGTTCAACGAAGGAGGGAGCATTATGACATGGCTTATATCGGATGAAGCCAGAAAGCACCGGGCGTTCCGTGAGGTCTGGGTCGCGTATCTCCTTGGCGGGTTGTATCTGCTGCTGGGGCTATACACAGACATTTCGGAACAGAATTACAGCGCGCTCTATGATGCACAGCAAAACTGGAATTTTGTTCAGCAGAATATCTATTCCCATGGCGCGACGCTGACGGCCTTTCTGCTTGCGGTCGGATTGCCGCGGCTGGTCTGCTGTGAAAGGGAATACCGGACGGACGATCTTGTCGGGACGGCAGCGCTTGGCCGACGGTGCACATGGAGAGCGAAAACGGCGTTTACGGTCCTCTATTGCGCGGCCGTTGTTTTCATCATCGGCGCAGCCAGTCTGCTGGTAAACGGCGGCGCGTTCGGGTTCGAAGGCGCCCTCTCCCCTGTTACCGGGGGCGTATATTTTGCGGATACGGCGCTGCCGCCGATGTCCAATCTTGCGTACTGTGCGCTCCAGTATGGCTTTCTGTTTCTGGGCGCGTTATATTTCGCCGGGTTTATCCTGATCGTCGCTGCGCTGACGCGGCGGACGGCGCTCAGTCTGTTCCTCTGCGGCGGCAGCTATTTGCTGTTTTTTGCGTATTCTGCTGTCGGGTTTCAGCTGCCGGAGTTCCTTCGCGTGCCGATCGACGCACTCTATCGGTTCGGCTTCGGTGGCTATCTGCTGCAGGAGAGCTATTCGTGGGTCTTTCCATATTTGTGGTCGGACGTATGGAAACCGGTCCTGCTGGGGATTGGGATGATCTTTCTGGAATTTTTCATCTTTTGGAGAATCTGGCGGAGGAAGGCGACGACATGAAAACTGAACTGACCCGCTATTTTCGAAAATCCCTTTACTGGCTCGTTCTGGGCGCCGGGTTATCCGTCCGGGCTGTCCTCGCCTATTTCGATTCCCGATTCCGCGGCGATGCGTTCTGGTCGCTATCCGCAGAGTTCTGGAATAAGATAGGCTCCGTAACACTCGGTTTTCTGGTTCTGCTCGTTCTGATCCGTCTGTTTTCCGCGGATCGTGAAACAGGAGTCTTTCCCGTCATCAACAGCACCGCCTATGGTCGAATCACGCTGTTCCGGAACCGGTTGATTGCCGGGAGCATTGCCGCTTCGGCTGGTGCT
>JAEDIZ010000173.1 GCA_016296635.1 Oscillospiraceae bacterium | reverse complement strand
GACAGGCCGTAGAGCATGTCGATGTGGTCATAAGCGGTGAGGTAGTTTTCCATCTTGGTAACAGCAACGGTGCCGTCCCAGTTGGTGGACTCAGCTGCCAGGATGTTAACGCCGTTCTCTTCCATGACTTCAACGAAGCCGCCGATACGGTTTTCGTTCAGGCCCTGGCCGTCGTTACCGGTGAGAAGAACGACCTGCTTGTCGCTGAGCTCGCCGCCCTTAGCCTTCAGGACTTCAATGGCATAACGGCCGATTTCGCCGGACATTGCCCACTCGTCAAAACCGATGGTGCCGAGAGTCTGATCGGACCAGCTGTGCTGAACGACGACCTTGACGCCCATATCAGCAGCCTTCTTGAAGGAGTTCTCAAAAGCGGTCACGTCGAGAGTGTTGATGGAGATGATGTCGCACTGACCCAGAAGGTTGTCAAATGCCTCAACCTGCTTGGTGACATCGCCGTCGCCGGAGCTGACGATCAGCTCAAAGCCGTACTTATCAGCGCAAACCTTTGCACCTTCAACTTCGCCCAAGTGGAAGGGGTGGGTCAGATCCTGCTGGATCAGACCGACGACCAGCTTGTCCTCGCCGTCGTTGGTGTTGTTGTTCTCTTTTGTTGCCTCACTGTTGTTTACGGGTTCATTTGTGCCATTGTTCGTGTCGTTGCTAGGGGTTTCGGAGCTTGTGCAGGCGGCAAGGCCGAGTACAAGCACCAGAGCGAGAATGAGCGCCAGAATCTTTTTCATTTTGGTATTCCTTCCTTCTAGTTTTTATATTGTTCCCTTTGCTTTCGCAAAGAAAATCACGTTATTCGCACTGCGCCCAAATCACACAGGGGCCGCAGTTCATGTCTTCATGCATCCAGGGGGAGACCAGCATCGTCTTCACACGGCTCAGGTCCGTATCCAGCTTCATCTCCTCAATGATGATGAAATGAGGGGTAGATGCCTTCTCAAAGAAAGCGTTGTGCGACTTCATCGTCTCCTCGAGGCAGTGTATACAGGCAATAGAGGGGACGTCCGTGCCGATCATCCGCAGATGCGGCATTTTCTGATGGATGTACTCTGCTGCGGGGATTGAGAATCCCGGGCAGTGATTGGAAAACCGCGCATGGTCATTCTTGCGCCTGTCCTCCACACCGAAGCGCACCACAAGTGCATCTGCGTCGCTGGGCTCTGTGAACCACGGCTCCAGCAGTTCCGGCGTTACTACGGTATCATCGGGAGTTCCCGTCAGGTCGATGAACTTGATGTTACGGTAGACCAGCTCCTCCGGAGCAAACTCCACAATGCTTGCACCATCCGGCAATACATGCGCAGCGGTATCTAAGTGTGTGCCGGTATGGTTATAACACTGCAGGAATTGGACGTTGGCGCCGTCTTTTTCAATGGACTGGAACTCCGACACGCTGGGGGCGGGAATTGCGGGGGGACGCGGGGCGGTAGTACTCATTGGATAGGAAAGCCAGATCATATTCATCACATTTCCTCCTTGCTTCAATTGTATTCCAATTGTTTTCGCGACTTTAGGGGATGTCGGGCAGATCCTTCTTTGCCTCCTGCACGATTTCGATGAAGCGGGCCACCTGCTTGGTGATCCAGCCCAGACCTTCTTCTTCGATCTTTTCAAAATTCATAAATGTGCGTGCTCCGGAGACTGCACAGGCACCGCAGCGGATAAACTCTGCCGCGTTCTGCTCCGTGATTCCGCCGGAGGGGATCAGATTTACTTCCGGGAAAACCATTTTCAAATTGGTCATGTATTTCGCTCCACCCAAAGCACCGGGGAAAATCTTCACCGCAGTTGCGCCGCATCGCATGGCGCGGAAGCATTCCGTTGCGGTAAAAGCGCCGGAGAAGCATGCAACCTGATAACGGTTGGTCAGATCAATAACATCTTCGATCACGCAGGGATTGACGATGATCTCGCCTCCGTGGAGAATGACCTCCCGCGCGGTAGCCGCGTCCAACACGGTGCCGGCAGCAACGTGCATTTCTCCGCCGAAGTGGGAAGAGATCGCCTCGATCGCTTCTAACGCACCGGGCGTCGTCATGGTGACCTCAACGGCGCGCGCACCGCCTTTGTACATTGCCTCGGCATAAGCGATCCAGTCTTCTTTCTGATGCAGCTTGATGCAAGGCAGTACACCGGTCGCCTTGACATCCGCCATCACTCGCTCCTTTATTGTAATGTCGTTTCTCATAGTTCCTCCTTTACAAGCAAGATTTCTGTTCACCTGTAGTACAGATTTTAACATTTTTTTACAGCCAACCGGCTGTATAGGTAGCTTATTTATCCTCTCCAGGATTTCCAGAATGCGGTACAGCTGTACGACAGAATTGCTTTTTTATTTCGACAGCCAAGGCTGCCAAAATAAAAAAGACAACATTCTCAGGGAAGATTCTGCGTAAGGTCTGCCAAGAAAACCTGCAAGTGTTCAAACATAAAGCGCTCCGCTGCCCCGCGGTCATGCGCCTTCACAGCTTCCACAATGTGTTTATGCTGCTCAATGCCCCTCATGCGTGCTTCCACGTTTCTCGGGTTCTTGTCTGACCAGTCATAAACGGTCTTATTTAGCGGGCGCAAAAATTCGGGGAACAGGCAATTATGGGTAGCAACAGCAAGAGCCCTGTGAAAGTTATAATCGTGTCTCGACCATAACTGATCGTCACGATAGTCCTTCTCCATCAGCCGGATCAACTCATCCAAGGAACAAAGATCCTTATTCGTTGCATTCACGGCTGCCAGTCCACTGGACTGCACCTCCAAAGCGACACGCAGCTCATACACTTCCTGTATGCTTGCGCTGCCGACTGCCACCAACCGATTGACCACATTGCCCAAAATCTGCGCATCCGGCTGCGCGACATAGACACCGCTGCCATTCCGAACTGTTACCAAACCGCGCTCCTTCAGTGAAGTCAGCGCCTCTCTTAGGATATTTCGGCTGGTTCCGAATTGCTCCGCCAGTTCAATTTCCCCCGGCAAGCGTTCCCCTGCCTTTAATTCCTGAGACAAGATCAACTCCTCCAGTTGGTTTGCAATTTGGGAAGAGAGATTTGCCTTCGTCACTGATGTGCCAATCGCCATGTTGTTTCCCGCTCTCCATCGTTTTTCTCGTTCTGTACAGCTGTACTACAGCTTGTCTTTATTGTATTCCTGTCACGGCCGACTGTCAATACCTTTTTGTCACGTTTTTCATTTTCTGAAAACTTTTGTCGACTTCACCAAAATATATACATAAAAAATAGAAAAAACGACGAGAGCGGGATCTCCGCTCTCGTCAAGAAAGGCAGTCTTTCATTGATTGCACCGTCAGAAAAGATGACATGTACCATCCAACGGCGTTACTTTTTTATCAGGTCCAAGCGTTTGCGCAATTCGCTTATCGTTGTCGCATAGCTCTTTTCCATATAGGGATAATTGACGGTGTCAGAAAATGCCTCGCCGAGCAGAATCTTCGCAACATACTTCAGCATGGCAGGATTTTTTACCAGCATGGGGCCAGTCAGGTGGGTGCCCAGGCAGT
>JAEDIZ010000041.1 GCA_016296635.1 Oscillospiraceae bacterium | reverse complement strand
TTTCCACCGCGCATTATCTGCCGGATATCGATCATTACGATACACCTGCACATTGCCATGAAGCCTGGGAACTGGTTTACTGCTCAAGCGGCACCATAGATGCTTTTGAGGAAAACGCCCACTATCAGCTGCATCCACATCAGATTGTCTTTCATCAGCCCGACTCCCAGCACCATCTTTCCATCAGCAGCTGTACAACGGCATTCGTCTTTTCCTTTTTCTGCAGAAGTGAATATATGCGGCTGCTCTCCAATATTGTCATAGATACCGACCCGTCGCAGGACTCCCTTTTGGACATGATCATTCAGGAGCTGGTCAACGCCTTCGATCTGGAAGACGGTCATCTGATGCTGGGAAAATTCCACCCAAGCAATCACGCCGCGCTCGGTGCAGAGCATCTGATTGCGACCTATCTGGAGGGGCTTTTGATTTCCCTGCTGCGCAGCGTTTCCGCACCGATGGATGCAAAATGGAATGTTTCCACGCTGAATACAGCCCTTGAAAACCATATCTCCACGCAGGTCAAGCGCTACATCTCCGAGCATTTGGCTGAAAAGCTCTCTTTGGATTTACTGTCCAATCAGCTCCACTACAGCCGTTCCTATCTGACCTCCCAGTTTCGGAAATCCGAAGGGATGTCCATCACCGAATATGCCCACAGTGCGCGGCTTAAAGCCGCCAGAAATCTTCTCGTTTTCTCCGACCTGTCCATGAATCAGATTGCCGAACAGACGGGTTTTTCCACGCTGCAGTATTTCTATAAATGCTTTAAGGATGCCGAAGGCTGTACTCCCTCCGCTTACCAGAAAAAATCAGCTGCTTTGTTTGAGCGCAAACCAGCCGCTCAAATCAAGCGCTCCGAAAAATAAAAAACAGATCTCGGTCTTTTCTTTTCAGTTTTTTTCGCTATAATGGTAACGAGTAAAAGAGCAGTGCATTTTTCCCACATCCTGCTCTCCGAAATACTGTTAACTCTCCCCCCGAAAAGGAGGTTCCATTTCATGAAAAAAGCAAAATTAAAGCAGGCCTTTCTAGCCACAATTCCCGTCATGGCAGGATATCTCGTACTGGGTGTCGGCTTCGGTGTACTGTTGAAGACAGCAGGATACGGCATCTGGTGGGCCTTTGCCATGAGTGCCTTTATCTATGCAGGCTCTATGCAGTATGTGCTGATGAGCCTGCTCACTTCCGGCGCTTCGCTTATTACCGTTGCGCTCACCACGCTGATGGTCAATGCGCGGCATCTGTTTTACGGCATCTCCATGATTGAACCCTACAGGGATGCCGGGCCGGCAAAACCGTATCTGTTTTTTTCCCTGACGGATGAAACCTACTCGCTGGTCTGCAGCGCATCCGAGCGTGACAAGACCTATTATTTTCTCGTTTCCCTTTTCGATCAGATCTACTGGGTCACGGGCAGCATCGTCGGCTCGCTGCTCGGCGCCGTGATCCCCTTCAATACCGAGGGTATCGATTTTGCCCTGACGGCGCTGTTCCTGACCATTTTTACCGAGCAGTGGCTCTCCAGCAAACAGCATCTTCCCGCGCTCATCGGGCTCATCGCTTCCGCCCTTTGCGTTGTGGTTTTCGGTGCGGACGGCTTTCTGATTCCCGCCATGCTCATGATCACAGCTCTGCTGCTTGCTACAAAATCCCGGCTGCAGGAGGTTGAAAACCATGACTGAACGAACCGCTCTTTTTGCCGTCCTCATTTGCGCCGCAGTCACGGTTGCGCTGCGGTTTCTGCCGTTTCTGATTTTCGGAAACGGGAGGAAAACACCCAAACTCGTTCTCTATCTTGGCCGCGTGCTGCCCTATGCCATCATGGGCATGCTGGTGGTTTACTGTCTGAAGGGCATCAGCTTCCGTTCCGCCGCCGACTTTCTGCCGCAGCTCATCGCCGGCACCGTGTGCATCGGTTTGTATGTATGGAAACGCAGTACGCTTCTGAGCATCGTTTCCTCCACCGTCTGCTATATGCTGCTGGTGCAGCTGGTATTCTGAACAAGCCATCCGAAACATACACCCCCCTTTGATATAGGTTGATCCTACATCAAAGGGGGGCGTTTATCGAAAACCATTTTTGCATTTCTTTTTATCAGCCGATAAAACTGTCCCCCCGATACCGTGAACCGGTATCGGGGGGATATGTCTTTTGACAGCCTGATTATCTTATCTTGATTCTCAGATTCTTGCCACGCCGGTGCGTCTTGCAGCCTCGGCAACGGCCTTTGCAACTGCCGGACCGACGCGCGGATCGAATGCCTTCGGGATGATGTAGTCCTCGCTCAGCTCTTCGTCGGTGATCAGACCGGCGAGTGCTTCTGCAGCTGCCATCTTCATTTCCTCGTTGATGTCGCTGGCGCGTACATCAAAGGTGCCGCGGAAAATGCCCGGGAATGCAAGCACGTTGTTGATCTGGTTGGGATAGTCGCTGCGGCCGGTGGAGATGACTCTTGCGCCGCCTGCCTTTGCGTCCTCCGGGAAGATTTCCGGAGTCGGGTTTGCACAGGCAAAGATGATGGCATCTTTGTTCATGGTTTTGACCATCTCGGTAGTCACGGTGCCGGGTGCAGATACACCGATGAACACATCTGCGCCCACCAGCTGATCAGCCAGAGAGCCGGGCTTCTTTTCCAGGTTCGTGACCTGAGCCATTTCTTCCTTGATCCAGTTAAGACCGTCACGGCCTGCATAGATCGCGCCCTTGCGGTCGCACATGGTGATGTTCTTGAAACCTGCGGACAGCAGCAGCTTCACGATGGAAATAGCAGCTGCGCCTGCACCGGAAGTAACGACCTTGACGTCTTCCTTCTTCTTGCCGACAACCTTCAGAGCATTGGTCAGACCTGCCAGCGTGATGACAGCCGTGCCGTGCTGATCGTCATGGAAGATGGGGATGTCGCACTTTTCCTTCAGTTTTCTTTCGATCTCAAAGCAGCGGGGAGCGGAAATATCTTCGAGATTGACGCCGCCGAAGGAGCCGGAAATCATATAAACCGTGTTGACGATCTCATCAACATCCTTGCTCTTGATGCAAAGAGGGAACGCATCCACGCCGCCGAAGGACTTGAACAGAACGCACTTGCCTTCCATGACGGGCATACCTGCCTCGGGGCCGATGTCGCCCAGACCGAGAACTGCGGTACCGTCGGTGATGACGGCGCAGAGATTATGACGGCGGGTCAGCTCATAGGACTTGTCTACGTCCTTCTGAATTTCCAGACACGGCTGTGCAACGCCGGGCGTATATGCGAGGCTCAGGTCCTCCTTGGTGGCAACGGGAACCGTTGCAACAACTTCAATTTTACCTTTCCATTCGCCATGCAGGCGAAGGGACTCTTTTGCATAATCCATGATTCTTCTCCTTTATATACTTTATGGTTACTTCAATATATTATATCAAAAAAAGATCTTTTGTCTATATCTACACAAAACTATTATTCAAGAACGCATCTGCACCGGATTCATCTGTCACGAAAAAACATCTGCGAAATAATCCAGCAGCGCCTGCCGCATCTGCGGCCAGTCTTCCGGCAGCTCCGCAGCCGCATACTCTGCGTAAATCTGCCGCCCGTTTACATAGTCTACATAAACTTCGGCATAGCCATCGGATGTATGCTCAAGTGCAAACGAAATCGTTGTGCCGCCGATGGAATCGAGATTACAGCTTTCGATCACCTTCTGCAACCCCTCGAATATCTCCTCATTCAGCTCCGCGATTTTTTCGGAAATCGTTTTCTTCTTATCCATGTCATACTGCTCTTCATACAGCTTCACAACATTGTTTTCACAGATGATCGTACCGTAGGAATAAGACACATTTTCCACATTGAAAGACATGGAGAACCGATCGATGGTCAGTGCTTCGGCAGGAACCTCTGCCTCGCTGAGTCCGCAGGCTGCCAGCACCTGTAGGAAATAGCTCTGCAGGGCTTTCACCCACGCAGCATACGGATCGTTGTTCTGACAAAACCGGATGATTTCTCCGGAGGCGTATTCAGCCTCCAGCGTGCAGGGGCCGTACTCCGGCGGCAGGCCCGCCGTTATTTTGTCAACGCCGTTCCATTCCACAAGCTTCTGCTCTTTTATGATGCTCTGCGCACCGTCTAAAACCTCGCTCGATACCGGAACGCTGCCGGAAATCACGCCGTCAACGCAAAGCTCAAGCACACCGGTGTCATTTTCCTTGAGATCAAATGCATATCTGCCGGATCTGGAATCATCCAGCTCGTCAAAACAGTAAAACTCCGTATGCAGAGAACGCAGGTCGTCAGACTGAATCTGCTTCGGAGCGCTCACATCCGTGTGATCCGTCACGCCGCCGCAGACCGGGTCATCCTGTAAAACCGACGGCTTATTTGCCCTGCAGCCGCCAAGCAGAAATGCCATACAAACACATCCGATCCATAATATTGCAGCAATCTTTTTCACCGGCCCATCCCCTTTCGACAGACAGTATAACACAACTCTTTTCATAATTTCCACAGCTAAAATATTTTGTGGTTTTTTCCGATACTGTCAAACTGACGATTTTTTCTTTTTCTTTTTGTCGATTCGGAAAGCTGTCAACCGCTTTTGATTTGTGATATAATGTAAAAAACGCAAAAGAAAGGAATCTTTCAAATGAAAACACTTTTTCGCGGCGGCATGATCGTATCCGCCTCCGGCTCTAAAAAAGCCGATCTGCTTGTCAACGGCGAAGTGATTGAAAAAATCGGTGAAAATCTTCCGGAAGCGGGTGCAGATGTAGTCGATGTAACCGGCAAGTTTCTCTTCCCCGGCTTCATTGATGCGCACACCCATTTTGATCTCGATGTCTGCAACACCACCACCGCAGACGATTTTGCCTCCGGCACCCGCTCCGCCATCGCCGGCGGCACCACCCTCGTCATCGATTTTGCCTGCCCCAACAAGGGCGAAACCCTGCAGTACGGTCTTGACCTCTGGCACAAAAAGGCCGACGGCCGCTCCAGCTGCGACTATGGCTTCCACATGACCATCGATGACTGGAACGAGGGCATCAAGAGCGAGATCCCCGCCATGTTTGAAGCGGGCATTCCGTCATTCAAAATGTATATGACTTACCCCGCCATGATGATCGGTGACAAGGATCTGTTCCTCGCGCTGGAAGAACTGAAGAAATTCGGCGGCATCGCCGGCGTGCATTGCGAAAACGCAGGCGTCATTGATGCGCTCATCGAGCAGTATAAGCAGGCAGGCAAGACCGCGCCTTCCTCCCATCCCGAGACCCGTCCGAATGCCTGCGAGGCAGAGGCCGTGGCGCACCTTCTGCGCATCGCGCAGGTGGCGGATGTTCCCATCGTGATCGTTCACCTTTCCACAAAGGAAGCATTGGAAGAGGTCGCTGCCGCTAGGAAACGCGGACAGAAGGTCTATATTGAAACCTGCCCCCACTACCTGCTTTTGGATGACAGCGTCTACTATCAGCCGGAATATACCGACTCTGCCCGCTTCATCTGCGCGCCTCCCATGCGCAAAAAGGCCGATCAGGAAGCGCTTTGGCAGGCGCTCGCAGACGGAACCGTGCAGACCGTATCCACCGACCACTGCAGCTTCACGCTCCGTCAGAAGGACGCAGGCCGCGGTGATTTCACGAAGATTCCCGGCGGACTTCCCGGTGTGGAAACCAGAGGCGTGCTGCTCTATTCCGCAGGCGTTGCGCAAAACCGCATCACGAAAGAACAGATGGCAGCGCTTTTGAGTGAGAATCCCGCGAAACTGTACGGTGCATTCCCCCGCAAGGGCATTCTTCAGGAGGGCAGCGACGCAGATATCGTAGTCTATGACCCGACCGCCGATACCGTCATCGCCGCAGAGCAGCTCCATTCCGCTGCCGGTTACTCTCCCTTCGAGGGCTTCCAAACCGCCGGCTCCATCGAGCAGGTCTGGCTGCGGGGCATCAAGATGGCAGAAAACGGGCAGATCCTGCAGGGTCCCGTCGGACAGTATATTCCAAGAAAACCTGGCAATCTCTGATCTCCGGATCCAAAACCGCACAGAATGCTGAAAGAACCCCCGCTGAAAAGGCCGTTCCTTTTCAGTGGGGGTCTGTTTGCGAAATGAATCAGAATTTCTCTTTCGTCCATGCCGTATGTGTCCTCAAGTCCATCGGCCGGGCGTGCAGTTCGGGCAGATAATTCTTTCTCTGCCTGCGCACTGTTTATTCGTTTAAAAAATCAACCTGATACTGGAGCCGATCTTTTCCATCAAAGAATGCCCGGGCGATAGAATAGCGCCCGTCTGCATAATAAACCCGGTAATCAAGCAGCGAATCTCTGTCTTCTTTCAGAGCCAGAGTCCAGTTTTCATGCTCCCTCAGAAAGCCGAACGAGGACATATCCCGGAGCATTTTTTCCGCATCATCCACAAGGATCTCGATCACAACATGATCGGCAGAGAGCTTTTCAAGGGTAATCTCCCCAAGCGCATCCGGATCAAACATTTCATAGGCCAAGTAGCATTCTTTTGATATTTCATATACGTCCGGCTCTGCTCTTTTTCTGTTCAGATACTGATCAGATACCACCGTTCCGTGGATCTGAGCCTGCTCCATCGGAAAAGAAAGCAGCGTGTATTCTGTGTTCAGATTTTCAGTCAGAACGGACGTGATACAGTTTTCCAGATAGTTGCTTAAAATGTCATTAATATTCCTCGCTGCAGAACTCCCCGGTGTCCACGTTCAGATAGTAGCAGT
Source organism: Oscillospiraceae bacterium (assembly GCA_016296635.1). Lineage (GTDB taxonomy): Bacteria > Bacillota > Clostridia > Oscillospirales > Oscillospiraceae > CAG-170. The sequence goes on along the minus strand of JAEDIZ010000041.1, from coordinate 10,912 downwards.
ACGTTTCACCGTTTCGGCAATACGTACCCGTTACAACTTCAAAGCAGACCTCGCCCCAGCTGATGTTGAACAGCTCAACGGAAACATTCTCTGCACCGCGCATATTTTCTTCAAACCAGCTTTCCGCCAGCGGCGTGCATCTTTGGATGATCTCCCTTTTCATTTCGTCCGAGTTCAGCTGATTGTTTCATCCGGTCAGCATGCTCACCAGCACAATCAGGAATGCAAAACAAATAATCCGTCTTTTCATCATATCTCTCACGTTTTACCGGACACCTGAGCACCATGCGCTGTAGGCTTTCGAGGCAAACACTTCTTCCGACAGATTTCTGTATTCTTCGATTGTTCTGCAAATGAAGTCCGTGTAAAACCGGCAGCATGAATACGCCTGCGCATCTGCCTCATAAAACTCATCCACCGTCATCATCACTTTCCCGTCTTTCCAGAACACAAGGCATCTGTATTTCTCGTCCGGATGTTCTCCCCATGGAAAGCAGTCCTTTCGTTTCTCGACAAGATCGATGATGTCTTTTTTCTTCACTTCAAACCAAACTTCCATATGTTCCTCTCTGCTCACTTCGTGTCTTCTTATTCGCTCAGACGCAGCCACAGGGGACATCAAACTTTTTCGTACGGATGAATTTGGATACGTCCAATCCCTTTTCCATGTAATTGAGCAGCAGTCTTGCACAGGCCTCGGCATCGCTGCCGGCATTGTGGTGATCCAGTTCAATGCCAAGTGCTGCACTCATGGTGTTGAGCTTGTGGTTTTCAAGATTCGGATATGCTGCTCTGCCCATCGTGCAGGTGCAGGCATAGTGGGCATAGGGCTTCCATTCGATGCCGTAGCTGCGCAGGCAGCAGTTCAGAACCCCCATATCAAAGGGCGCATTGTGCGCGATCAGAATAGCATCGTCAAAATACGGCCGCAGAAATTCCCAGAGCTGTCTGAAATTCGGTTTTCCCTCCACCGCCTCCGGCGTGATGCCGGTCAGCTTCACATTGAACCAGTCGAAATGCGTTTCGGGATCCACCAGCGTGTAGATTCTCTTCGTGATCTCGCCGTGCTCGATCACCACCGCGCCGATGGCGCTCATGCGGTCATTATGAGAATTCGGCGTTTCTACATCAAACGCAACAAATCGGTAATCCTTCATCTCAAGCCTCCGGCTGATACGCAAGCCCGAACGCCTCCGCATAGCGCCAGCACGCCGCCTGCCGGGTCGGTACTCCGATAACGAGGAAATGATCCGGATCGCGCAGCGCGATCAGCCACACATCGTTTTCCTTATCATAGCGCACAACTGCAGCCTCCGGCCCGTCAGACTGTGTATTCTCGCTCTGAGAGACCACTTTCCAAGTATGTCCATCCTGCAAAAGTTCTGCTTTATCCTCACGTTCTGTGCCCCGAAGCCCCTCGATCACAAACGTTCCGGTAAAAGTGTCCTCCAGCGCAATGCTGTTCATAAAGAAGCCGTCGATCTCCACCTCGTGCTCTCGCGCGAAGCTGCTGTCCGTCAGAGAATACTCCGTTACAACGCCGGAAACCTGCACCGTTTTCTGCTGCGGTACAAGGAAATAGAGCGCAATATTCAAAAAAATCACAACAAACGCCAAACCGAAAATCAGCTTGTAATGTTTAGAAAAAAATGTCTCCTCGCGTTCCTGCATGGGTTCTCCTTTCCCGCCAGATCGGCAGCCTGTTTTTTCTTTATTATACGAAATCTGCACAAAGTGCGCAACCGTTCATTTTTATTTCAATACTTCTGATCGTTCATTCACAAATTTTTAACTGAATCCACCTTGATTTTCCGGTTTGTTCGTCTATAATGGTTACAAAGAGATAAAAATATTTACAGAGAGGAAACAAGCAAAGGAGGAATGCCACAGAAAACAACTCACTCCGACCGAAAAACACAAACAACCATAAAAACGAGGTACCTCACGGTACCTCGTTTTGTCATATGAATCACGCCCAAAGGTTTCGGGGATAGACGCCCTCGGTTTTCATCTTCTCGATGGCCGCCTTGACTTCGTCCAGATCCTCATGATAAGTCACGCCAAACCAGCTTTCCGCGCACTTCAGAACACGGACCTGCGCACGGCCGTCATCCAGCATCTGATTGACCACCATGGGCAGGAAAAACTCCGCCTTCATGGGGTTCTGCGGCACGCCCTCGCGCAGGAACGTCGGAAACGCCTTCTGCAAGCCCTGCATCATGGCCGATGTAAAACACCAGAAATTCATGGAAACCACGGTATCACCGGGAAGCTTGGTAAAGTTCACGCCGTCATCGGTGAATTTGGCATTTTCTCCGTCCTTGAAGATATTCAGCTGTTCCCGGACGGACACCAAAAGACCGTCCTTTTCCGTGCAGATGCCGCGGGCAACGCTGCCGTTTTCCGTCACGGTGCGGCCAACATGGTAGCCCACCATGGCAAATTCCTGCCCGTTGTCGCTCTTGGAAAGATAATCGTAGGCAGCCTGATAGGCTGTTCTGCCGTAGAAATCATCGGAATTGATGACCGCGAAAGGACCGTCCACCACATGGCGCGCAGCAAGCACCGCATGTCCCGTGCCCCAGGGCTTCACGCGCTCCTCCGGAACGGAGAATCCATCCGGCAGATCCGTCAGCTCCTGATAGACGTACTGAACCTCCAGAAGCTTTCCCGCACGCTTGCCGATGGCTTCCCGGAAGTCCTTTTCCATCTCCCTCTTGATGATGAACACGACCTTGCGGAAACCCGCGCGATACGCGTCAAACAGAGAAAAATCAATGATAAAATGCCCCTCGGCATCCACCGGCGTCATCTGCTTCAGACCGCCGAACCGGCTGCCCATTCCGGCCGCCATAACTACGAGTGTCGGCTCCATGCCCATACACCCGCCCCCTTTCTTTTTCCGTTCCATTTTACCGGGTTTTATGCAAAAAATCAACTTCCGTACGGAATAATAACCGGGAGGCGTTTCAGCCTCCCGGTTTTTTGATCAGATTTTCGCCGTGAGAATGCCGCGCAGGTCTGCGATGACATGACGCGGGCACTTGACCGCGCACTGTCCGCAGGAAAGGCAGAGGCTCTCATCGATCCTCGCCAGATTATCCTTCACCGTGACGGCGCCGGCAGGACAGGTCTTTTCGCAGATGCCGCAGCCGATGCAGGAAACCTCGCAGTACTTTCTTGCGTCCTTGCCCGGCTCTTTGTTGGAGCAGCGGACAACAATGGGATTGGCGCATTCGTGGATGTGGATCAACTCCCGCGGACATTCGCGCACGCAGGCGCCGCAGGCAATGCACTTTTCCTCATTGACTTCCGCAACGCCGAGTTCATTGATTTCAATCGCATCAAACTTGCAGACATTGACGCACAGGGAGCAGGCCACGCAGCCGTAGGTACATTCTGCCGTGGCACGGCAGCCGCCGTTGCAGGCAACGACCGCAGCTTTATAGGGGAAGCGTTTCTTAACAGTCATGATTCAGCCCTTCCTTTCATACGGAGTCCCGGTCAGCGGCAGATTGGTCTGACGCTCACCCGACAGACGGAAGTATGCATCCGCGATTGCCGGAGCCGTCGGGATGGAAGTAATTTCGCCGATACCGATGGCGCCGTAGGCCTTGTCCAGACCCGGCTTATCGATGACGATCGCCTCGATCTCCGGAAGTTCATGGGCCCGGAACAGTCCGAGCTTGCCGAACTTATCGATGGGCTTACAGTTTTCATCGATGGGATACTGCTCGCGCAGCGCATAGCCCATGCTCATGACCACGCCGCCCTCGATCTGACCCTCGCAGGAACGGGGGTTGACCGCCTTGCCGACATCATGGGCAGCAATCATCTTCTCGATCCTGCCGGTTTTCTGATTCAGAATGCAGACCTGCGTTGCATAGCCGTAGGCCACATGAGAAACGGGGTTCGGCACTTCCGCGCCGAGCTTGTCCGTCTTTGCAAAGTATTCGCCGTAGAATTCCTGCCCGACAAGGTCCTTCATGCTCTTGCCGGCAATCGCCTCATTGAACAGCAAGCATGCGCGGCGGCAGGCTTCGCCGGTGATGAGCGTTTGACGAGAACCCGAGGTATCGCCGGAATCCGGTGCGATCCATGTGTTGGAGCGCTCATAGACGATCTGATCTCTTACAAGGCCGGTGGTCGTCACCGTAATCTGCATCAGAACCGTTCCGAGGCCCTGCCCGATACAGCTGGCGCCGGTGTAGATATGCAGCTTTTCGTCTTCCTCAACGATGACCTTGCAGCGGCCGTAGTCCGGCAGGCCGACGCCGACACCGGCATTTTTCATTGCGCAGGCAAGGCCGACGGGTTTGCCCGCAGCAACGGCTGCGTCATACTCTTCCTTCACCGCCTCCAGCGTTTCCACAAGGCCGGTTTCCGCACCGACGATCTGACCGTTCGGCAGTACGCCGCCGGGACGAATGGCGTTGCGGTAGCGGATCTCCCAGGGAGAAATGCCAACCTTGTCTGCCATCTCGTTCAGAAGCGATTCGATGGCAAAGCAGGTCTGCGTGACGCCGAAACCACGGAACGCGCCTGCGGGAGGATTGTTGGTGTAATATGCCGTGCCCTCGATCTCGAAATTTTCGTAGGCATAGGGGCCGGCGGCATGGGTGCAGGCACGCTCGAGAACCGGGCCGCCGAGAGAGGCAAACGCGCCGGTATCCGATACGACCTTCGCCTTGACGCCCTGAATGATGCCGTTTTCATCGCAGCCGATGGTGAAGTCCATCCAGAACGGATGGCGCTTCGGATGGCACAGCAGCGATTCGGCTCTGGACATCTTAACCTTGACGGGAAGCCCCGTAACATAGGTAATGAGCGCGGCATGGTGCTGCACGGACATATCTTCCTTGCCGCCGAAGCCGCCGCCGACGAGCTGATTCTGCACTCTGACCTTGTCGGTTCCGAGCATCAGGCTGCATTCGTGCAGGGTGGTATGGGCGGACTGGTCGGTGGTCAGAAGCATGACGCAGCCGTCTTTGTCCATATAGGAAACGCAGCATTCCGGCTCCAGGAACGCATGCTCCGTCCACGGGGTTTCAAAGTGACGGGAAATCACATATTTTGACTTTTCAATGGCGCCGGCTGCATCGCCGCGGGACACATGGCGATAGGCCTGCACATTGTTTTCATCTTCTTCAAAGACTTTGGGGGCATTTTCCGCAGCGGCCTCCACGGGGTTATGCACAGCGGGCAGCACCTCGTATTCGACCTTCACAAGCTTCTTTGCCTTTTCCAGCGTCTGCTGATCCTTCGCCACCACGAGCGCCACAGCATCGCCGAGGAAATGCGTCAGGCTGCCCACCGGAACCAGCGTATACTGATCCTTCTGAATGTGGCCGACCTTGTTCTGACCGCCGGCAGGAATATCCTCCGCCGTCAGAACTGCCAGCACGCCTTCCATGGCTTTTGCCTTGGAGGTATCGATGGAAAGGACTCTGGCCCTTGCATACCGGCTGCGCACCGCGCCGCCGTAGGTCATGCCCTCGATATACCAGTCATCGGGATATTTGCCGCAGCCGAGAACCTTTTCCGGCACATCGAGTCTGTGAACGTTCGCGCCGACCTGCCAGCTCGTGTCACCGGGCTGCGGGATCGCACCGCCCTCACGCTTGAGCTTGGCTGCCAGCTTCATGGCTGCAATGATCTTGACATAGCCCGTGCAGCGGCAGTAGTTATTGCGGATCGCGTAGCGCATTTCCGCTTCCGTCGGATCGGGATTCTTGTCCAGCAGCGCCTTGGTGCAGAGCACCATGCCCGGAATGCAGAAACCGCACTGCACCGCGCCCGCTTCGCCGTATGCGTATGTATAGAGATCCTTTTCATAATCGGAAAGGCCCTCCACCGTCAGGATCCGGCGGCCCTCCAGTGAGTCCGTATCCGGCGTGCAGGCGCGGATGGGTTCACCGTCGATCAGCACCGTGCAGGCGCCGCAGGCGCCCTCGGAGCAGCCGTCCTTGGCGGACGTGATATGAAGCTCGTCACGAAGATAGCGAAGCAGCTTCTGATTTTTGTTTACGGTCACTTCCGTGCCATTGACAAAGAATACAGCCATGGGAATAACCCCTTTCAGCAAGTCATATGTTTTCGTTTTTATTATACAATGCCCCGGTTCTGTTTGCAATCAATCCCCGCTTCCAAAATGCGTCTTTCCTGCACTGTTTGTTCGATGATGTCAAAATTTCGAAAAAAACAGCACCTTTATTCTTTCAAAAGGTGCACGTTTTACCAATTTTCTGTTTTCTACAGCATCAGTGTGCAAATACCGCTGACCTCGATTTCATAGGTTTCAATCAGTTTCCGCAGCATCTGCTCTGTCTGTGCATCGCTTCGCCAGGCGATGCCGCAGTCCGCCGTAAGACTGCGCGGCACGGGAAAAAGTCTGCCGGGTATTCCCTTCTCCTGGCAGCGTTTTTCCAGTTCCATTGCTGCGCTGGTAGTATGAAACGTCACCACCAGCTGTTCTTGCTTCTGTCTCATTACAAGTTCGGGCGCAATGCCCCTCTCCTTTTCAGAAAACTGCCGGATCCGTCAAAGTTTTGTATCCAGCTCCGCTGCCTCGCGCAGCTGCAAAGACGCAAGGATAAAGAAAAATAACACGAATAAATAAAACACGACTGTCATGATTGGCCTATCCGTGGACAGACTGAAATCCCAGAATCCGTGCAGCAGCACAGGCACCGCAAGGCTTGCCGCCAGATACCGATCCACCAGAAAACCCTCGCCCTCGCGTTCGGCAGCCTTCGCTTCACCGAGGTAGATGCCCATGTAGACCGCGAAGAAGAAGTGTCCGGGCACAGACAAAACCGCCCGTGAAAGTGCCACGCCGATGCCGAGCCTTGCCACGATGATTACATTTTCCAGCGCTGCAAATCCGAGTGCCGAGAAAACGCAGTAGACCACCGCATCAAACCGATAGTCAAAGGCAGGATCCTTCCATGCGATCACGCGGATCGGCAGCCGCTTGCAGAACTCCTCCGTCAGCGCTACCACGGCGAAGTTTACCAGCAGACTGTACCGGATGCTGCCGGTCTGCATCCGGGAAGAAAGGAACCGCAGAAGCAGAACTTCCGTCAATGCCGCCAGCGCGCCGCCCAGTGCACCGAAAAGAACCATTTTCAGAAGAAGCTTCGGCGGCTCTTTTTCAATTTTATCCAGCTGATAGACCCGTGCCAGCAGAATACCAGCCGGAAGCAGCGCAGCCAAAAGCAGAAACGGATTCATAGCTACCTCATTTTCTCCGAAATCTCTGCAGTCAATTCAGGATACACACCGATTCGGTTGATATCCTGCCTTCAGGTTACTGTCTTGTGTGGAACGCCTCAGCGAGAGACGGATAGAGCATGGCATAACGTTTTTTGGTCAGCGCATAGAGCTGCTCTGCATCCTCATCCGGGATCGTTGCCCCGCTGAGCGTGATATTTTTTGCCGCCTCGGAAAGATCCGAGTACAGCCCCACCGCTACGCCTGCCGCGGCTGCCGCGCCGAGACTGGTTGCGCTGTCCGAGAATGTAGAAATGTCATGCAGATTCACATTGCAGATATCGGCAATAATCTGCTTCCACAGTTTTGATTTCGCACCGCCGCCGATGATGCGAAGATCGCGGATATCCTCCCGCTCCCGCATGATATCGAGAATCTGACTCAGGCCGCAGCCGACGCCTTCCAGTACCGCCCGCAGAAAATGTTCGCGTCTGATCGTGGAATTCATACCGAAAAACACGCCCTGTGCCTGCGCATCAAAGACCGGAGACCGCTCACCGTCCAGATACGGCAGGAAGACCATGCCGCCGGAGCCGGGAGCCACCGTTGCAGCCGAGGAATCAAACGCCCTCGGGGTAGGCACATCAAAAAGCTCCTGCGCCCAGCTGACAGACCTGCCGGCGCATTGCATCGTGCCGAAAATATTGCAGCTCTTGCCGTCCAAAGAATAGATATGGAAAACTCTGTGCTGCGGATCGATGAACGGCTCCGCCATCTGACCGGCAATCCATGCCGTTGAGCCGAGGTTCATATAGAAGTCGCCGTTATTCGCCACACCGGCGCCGACATTGGCGCAGGCGCCGTCTCCGCCACCCACAGCCACCGGGATGCCGCTGCGCAGGCCGAGCGCACCGGCTGCCTGCTCGCAGAGCGTACCTGCCAGCTCGCAGCCAGTACGGATCTGCGGGAATTTCGATACATCCAGACCGACGTTTTCGAACATTTCGCGGTTATAATCTTTCCGTGACAGATCCATCAGCATTGCATGAGAGGCATCGGACATATCCGTGCAGTCCAGATTCTCTGTCATGCGGTAGACCAGATAATCTTTGGCCTGCAAAATCTTGTATGTTCTTTCGTAAATCTCCGGGCGCTCATTCTTTAGCCATACTGCCTTGCAGAGCGTTGCTCTGGGCGAAAGCACATTGCCCGTCAGATTATAGAAATAGTCCCGACCGAATTGTTCACGTAGCTGGTTGGAATACGGCAGTGCCCGCGTGTCCGCATGGATCATGGCAGGCATGAGCGCCTGACCGTCTTTATCCATCGGCAGGCAGCCCAGCATGTGTCCGGAAACGCCGATGGCGTCCACCCGCTTCACATATTCCGGCACCAGCTCACGCAGCATCAGCATGGCGCGTACGGCGCTCATCCACCAGTCTGCCGCGTCCTGCTCCGCCCCGCCGTCGGCAGGAAAATGAGTGGGATATGTTGTGCTGACATTGCGCAGCACATTCAGGTTTTCATCGATCAGCGATGCACGAAGACCGCTGGTGTTTATATCAAAAGCCAAAAAGACCGAATGCAAGATATCACCTCAAATATGTATACACAGAAAAGCCATGATAATTGTATTATATCAACACCGTCCGTCCTTGTAAAGCTTCGGAAGCCGTGCATTTTGTTGCATTTGCGGGCGCTTTGATATATGATGATATTATCAATGTCAGCAGGAGGGTTTTCAACATGAATGTACTCAGTTTCGGCTCATGCAATATCGACTATGTCTATCACATGGATCAGTTTATCCGTCCGGGTGAAACAAAATCCTGCCTTCATCTTGACCAGAACTGCGGCGGCAAGGGTCTCAATCAGTCCATAGCGCTGGCGCAGGCAGGTGCAAAGGTCTTTCATGCCGGTCTGATCGGCGCAGAGGGCACGTTCCTGCGGGAAAAGATGCAGAGCAAGGGCGTGGACACCACCTTTGTCCGCGTCGGCGAGGGCGCCGGCGGACATGCCATCATTCAGGTGGATGAAAACGGGCAGAACTGTATCATTCTTTACGGCGGCACCAACCGGCAGATCACACCTGTCTTCATTGACGAGGTACTGGAGCAGTTTAACGCTGGTGACATTCTCGTGCTGCAGAACGAGATCAGCAATATCCCCTGCCTCATGGAAAAAGCCTATGCGAAGGGGCTTCGCATCGCCTTCAACGCTGCGCCCTATGATGACGCCGTCAGAAGCTATCCCCTTGAAAAAGTCGAGTGGCTGATCGTCAATGAGGTGGAAGGCGGCGGGCTCTCCGGCGAGAGTGACTATGAAAAGATCGCGCAAAAGCTTGCACAAATCTACCCTCAGGCCAAAATTATGCTGACTTTGGGAAAATCCGGCTGCATCTACCGCTGCGGCAATGAAGTGCTTTTCCAGCGTGCCTGCCGCGTCGAGGCCGTCGATACCACTGCTGCAGGCGATACCTTCATCGGCTACTTTATCCGCGGCATTGCGGACGATCTCCCCATGTCCGAAACGCTGAAGCTTGCAACCGCCGCCAGCGCCATTGCCGTCGCCCGTCCTGGCGCGGCCGATTCTGTTCCCGAATACCGGGAGGTTCTTGCTTCTCCCCTTCTTTCCACGCTTTGATCCTCATATTTTCAGCCCGGCATCATATATGCCGGGCTGTTTTCTTTTGTTTCTGCAATTTTCGAATATATTTCGGTATTATCGAAAGAAGTTTCTTGTCGCACGCATTTTCATATGTTATACTCAAAAAACAAGTATTTGGAGGCGTGTTTATGGCAGAACAAGAGGGCAAAACCATCCATTCCGTAGCCAAAGCGATCAGATTACTGGACATTTTGACTGAAAAAGGGCAAAGCGCTTCTTTGACCGAGCTTTATCAGGCCACCGGCTGGCCGAAAAGCACGATCCACGGACTCTTGTCGACCATGCGTGAAGCCGGTCTGATTGAGCAGGATCCGTCCGGCCGCTACTGGTTGGGAATCCATCTGTTTGAATACGGCTGTGCCGTTTCCAACTCCTGGGACATCGGCACCATCGCCAAGCCTCATATGCAGCGCATCTGCAATGAATTGGGTGAATCCATTTTCCTCTCCATTTTAGACCGCGGCGCCGTAGTCACCCTGGCAGAGGAAGAGAGTCACGCCAGTCTGCGCGTCGTTTCCGAAGTCGGGGCAAGACTGCCGATCCATTGTACCTCGCAGGGTAAGCTGTTTCTTGCCAATGTGTCGCAGGCAGAGTGCCGCCGGATTCTGAACCATTCCGATTTGAAAGCCTATACGCCGCATACGCTGACAAAGCCGGAGCAGTTTTCCGCAGAGCTTTCCCGCATCCGGGATCAGGGCTACGCCGTTGAGAACGGAGAATATAAGATCGGACTGCGCTCCGTTGCTGCGCCCGTCCGCGATGCAGCCGATGGCATGTTCCGTCAGGTTCACACCGACGATTTCCTGCAGGCTGTGCGTTTGGTCTGTGAGGCAGCAGATGCCGTATCCCGTGCCATTGGATATCGTGGCCGCTGATCGTTTTTCTTTCGGCTTCGTCGATGAAAAAATTTTTTTAAAATTTTTTATTCCCTATTGACTTTTTTAGGCTTATCACATATAATCATGCTTGCCGTTTGAAACGCCGGTATAGCTCAGTCGGTAGAGCAGCTGATTTGTAATCAGCAGGTCGGGGG
>JAEDIZ010000172.1 GCA_016296635.1 Oscillospiraceae bacterium | reverse complement strand
TCCGCGTTCAAAAGGATCATTTGAAGCATGGAATACGCCTGACTGTACAGGTAGTAGTAAGCGGCAATAAAAGCAAGGGATACAAATACAACAATGAAATTCTTATGCTTCAGACGTCCGGCAATCAACGCGACAACCCATCCGAGGATTGCCGAAAGAACCAGAATCAACACCGACAAAATCAAAGGAATCAAGATGACGCTGACAGTTCCGGCAACGGAAAACGGCATATGCAAGAACCATACGATCTGTGTCGGAATCATGACGATCAGCTCATACATCAAGCCAATGGCATACACGCCGCTCAATCGAGCCAGCAGGATCTGTGAAGGCGGCACAGGCATGGCGAGAAGCAAATCGTTATCCTTTGCCTGATAAAGCGTGGAATATGTACTGAAAACGCTGCCGAATACGCCAAGAAACAGGGCAATTAACCCCATTAAACACCAATAAAGCCAGTCCAATCCGATAGACACCAACGGCATACAGAGCATCATGGCAGCGTTGAAAAACACAAAGCCTAACGTGGCAAAAAGGAAAAGATACAGCAGAATATAGCCCGCAATTCCACTTGCAGAGCGGAGTTTTCCGGTTTTCTTGTTCTTATAAACCCAGGAGAAAACCTCCATCATCTGCTTTCTAAACAGCGCTTTTGTCATTTTTCACCCTCCAGTTCCAGGAACACATCCTCCAGAGAGATATCTCCTTTCACTTCCTCCATGGTACCGGAGCGAATCAGCTTTCCTGCTTTGATAATGGCAACCTTATCGCACAGCTTCTCCGCCACCTCTAAAACATGGGTGGAGAAGAAAATCGCGCTTCCGCGGTCGCACATTTCACGCATGATCTCTTTGAGCAGATGGGAAGCTTTGGGATCCAGACCCACAAAAGGTTCATCCATAATAATCAGCTTCGGCTCATGGATCAGCGCGGAAATAATGGCCAGCTTTTGCTTCATGCCGTGAGAATACGCGGAAATCGGCTGACCGAGCTCGGCAGTCAATTCAAAAGCGTCGGCATACTTACGGATGCGCTCGTGTCGGTCTGAGGCACTGACACCGAAAATGTCCGCAACAAAATTCAAAAACTGGATGCCGGTCATGAATTCATAAAGGTCGGGATTATCCGGAATATAGGCAATCTTCCCCTTACAAATCATCGGATTTTGTTTCATGGATACGCCGTCCACCGTGATCTCGCCGCTGTCATACTGCAAAATGCCGCAGCAGGCTTTCAGTGTTGTCGTCTTTCCTGCGCCATTGTGACCGATAAAGCCATATATTTCACCGGGCAGAATGTGCAGGGAAAGGTCGTCAACGGCTTTTTTATCTCCGTAAATTTTGGTTAAATGCTCGATTTTCAGCATAGCAGATGTCCTCCTGAGAGTTTTCTCTCTATTTGTCAGTTTTCATTGCTTGTAAAAACGTTCGAGAAGCTCTTTCTTATGTAATTACAGTCCACGGCTCATCATTTTGAAATGAGGCGTTTTTTGTGGTGTGTTTTTCTTCTGCCGGAAAGGACATTCATCAATACATACAGTCCCACGGCAACCACAGTCGCAGCAATCAGCACCAAATACATGGCAGAAATCGACACCTTGTCTCCGAAGAAATAGATGTTGCAGTCCACACTGTCACGAATGGCCTCAACCACTTCTCTCGGGAAGCCCTGTGCCGTCATTTCTTGAAACACGCCCTGTAATGAATGATTGCGCAGCAGGGATGTGCCGTAAGTGCCGGGCAGGAAGGATATTGCCTTCTGCAATCCCTCAGAGAACTGAGAAATGGGCATATAGGCTCCGCAGATAAAGCCGTAACCTGCGCTGATGATCGTTCCGACAGCGGAGGCCTGGCCGTTGGTGGACAGAGGGAAATTGATACAGGAGGATAGCGCCGTGCCAAACAGCACCAGCAGCACAACGTCCAGAAACAGCGCCGCCACATCCCCGACTGTCAGATACCATCCGCTATAGGCCAGATACCCAAGACAGACTCCCGTGGCTGCGAAACAGATCAGCAAGGTAGACAGCAGCGTGGACAGATAGTAGCTCAGCGCCAAAGTGCCGGAACGCACGGGTGCGATGGTCAAGTCCCGCCGCGCTCCGGAAATCTTATCCTGCACCATCAGAAGATTGGAGCAGAAAGCCACCGTCACGCAGCTCACCGCCAGCAGCGAAGAAACCAGCTCGCCGCCGACGCAGCCGCCGATCAGCTTTTCAGGCACCGTAGCACCCGCTGCTTCCAGGGCGCTACGGAAGCTGTCCTCATAGACATTGCTCAAAAACGTGCCGTACAGCACCAAAAGGATCAAGGGCGTAATCAGAGAAGTAAAAAACATTCCTTTGTCCTTAAAATATAGCTTTGTGTTGCGCCGGATCAGCGCGCCCAGTCCGATCATATCGCACACTCCTTTTCCATGTTGCACTTTCTGCCGCACAAAAAATCTCGGATTATCACTTTTCTGAACCTCCCACCAGCTTTTTCCCTGTGACCGAAAGAAAAACATCATCCATTTTTCCCTTGGTGATCTCGTAATCCTGAAAAATCTCCGGATATTTCAGGATCAATTCCGTCGCCGCAGCCGTATTGGGAACGGAGACGCGATAGGCCTCCCTGATCGCTTCATAAGGCGCATTCAGCCTCTTGATTTGTTCTTCTTCCACGCCATACAGGGTGATGAAATCGCCGGTATATGTATTTTTCAGCGTCAGGGGCGTTCCTTCCGCAACAATGCGTCCGCTATCCAGAATCACCACATAGTCCGCATCGGCGGCCTCCTCCATGTAGTGGGTCGTAAGGAACACCGTCATGCCTTCATTTTTCCGCAAGTCGTCTACAACACGCCACAGCGTACTTCTTGTCTGAGGATCAAGACCCGTCGTAGGCTCGTCAAGAATCAGAATCTCAGGTCGGTGAAGCAGTGCCCGAGCAATGTCGATTCTGCGCCGCTGACCGCCGGAGAGCTTCCCTACACAGCGCTTCAGCAAATCTTTAAATTCCAGAAGCTCAGCCAGCTCCGCCAGCCGCTGCCGAAAAGCTTTCCCCTGAATGCCGTAGAGCGCTGCGCGGCTTTGCAGATTGTCCTGCACGGAAAGGTCTTTATCCAGCACGGAATTCTGGAATACCACGCCGAGGCTCCGCTTGATGCTGTCCGGATCCGTGTCCAGATCGACACCGCCGATTTTTACTGTTCCCGCGTCTTTGTCAAGCTGTCCGCACATGATGTTGATGGTGGTGGATTTTCCCGCACCGTTGATTCCCAGAAAAGCAAACAACTCGCCTTCTTTTACACGAAAGCTCAGATCCTGTACTGCCCGTACTTCGCCGAAGCATTTGTTCAAATGTGAAATTTCAATGATATTTTCCAAAGCATAGTCCTCCTGTCTGTCAATCCAACGGGTTACGCTGAATGATAATCGCAGCGATGATATACGCCAGAATGCCGCAGCCGCCCAAGGCGCAGAATACCACCCATCCCAGCCGCACCAAGGTCGGGTCGAGATTGAAATACTCCGCGACACCGCCGCAAACGCCGTCGATCATTTTATTCT
>JAEDIZ010000171.1 GCA_016296635.1 Oscillospiraceae bacterium | reverse complement strand
GGAACGGCACCGGCAAGCGTATCTCCATCAAGGATACCCGCGGCATCATCGACGCAATCCTGAACGGCGATATCAAGACCGCTCCCACCAAGACCATCCCGTACTTCAACCTCGAGGTTCCCACCGAACTGAAGGGCGTTGCTACCGAGATCCTCGACCCGAGAGACACCTATGCTGACGCTTCCCAGTGGGAAGAGAAGGCAAAGGATCTGGCCTCCAGATTCGTGAAGAACTTCGCAAAGTACGAAGGCAACGAAGCAGGCAAGGCTCTCGTCGCCGCAGGCCCCAAGCTCTGAGATATTGAATAAGCCGCGCAGTGGATTCTCTGACGCGGCAGAAAGCAGCTGACTGATTCGAGCGCATGGCACTCCGGGCGCTCATGCCCGGGGTGCCGTTTCTCTGTCTTTATGCTGCTTTGGAAATCGGGCGGCTCGGCGGTCCGGTTTCAGATTTCCGATTGTAAATATGCGCCCGTATGCGGCGTGAAAAAACGATGGAGGCTATTATGAAAAAGGTTCAAATTACAGAAACCGTCCTTCGTGATGCTAACCAGTCTCTGATGGCAACCCGTCTTCCGTATTCCGATTTTGAGGGTATCCTGTCCGAAATGGATAAGGCCGGCTACTACTCCGTGGAATGCTGGGGCGGCGCTACCTTTGATTCCTGCCTGCGCTATCTGGGCGAGGATCCGTGGGAAAGACTGCGCAATATCAAGAAGGCTATGCCCAACACCAAGCTGCAGATGCTGCTTCGCGGCCAGAATCTGCTGGGCTACAAGCACTACCATGACGACGTTGTCGAAAAGTTCGTGGAACTGTCCGTCAAGAACGGTATCGACATCATCCGTATCTTTGACGCACTGAACGATTTCCGCAACATCGAAACCGCTCTGAAGGCTGTCAAGACCTACTCCAAGAAGTACAACCGCCATGTTATCGCTTCCGGCTGCATCTCCTACACCCAGAGCCCCGTACACACCGTCGAGAAGTACGTCGAGATGTGCAAGAAGCTCAAGGAAATGGGCTTTGAGACCATCTGCCTGAAGGATATGGCCGGCACCATGAGCCCCTACGAGGCAGAAAACCTCATCAAGGGCATCAAGGCGGAAATCGGCGATATGCCCGTGATCCTGCACACCCACTGCACCACCGGTATGGCTTACATGACCATCACCAAGGCCATCGAGGCAGGCGTTGACGTCATCGACTGCGCTACCTCCTGCTTCTCCAACGGTACCTCCCAGCCCTCCACCGAGACCATGTTCTATGCCCTGCAGCAGTACGGCATCGACTGCGGCCTCAGCGAAGACGTCATCAACAAGGTCAACGATTACTTCAAGCCCATCAAGCAGAAGTACGTCGATTCCGGCCGCATCAACGCCAAGTCCATGGCGACCGATGCACAGGCTCTGGTTTACAAGGTTCCCGGCGGCATGCTCTCCAACATGATCGCAAACCTCACCGACATGAAGGCTATGGACAAGTTCGATGCCGCTCTGGCAGAGATCCCCGCAGTCCGCAAGGATCTGGGTTATCCCCCGCTGGTCACGCCGCTTTCTCAGATGGTCGGCAACCAGGCTGTTACCAACGTCCTGCTCGGCGAACGCTACAAGCAGATCTCCAAGGAAGTTCAGAACTACTTCAAGGGTGAATACGGCATCGCTCCCGCTCCCGTAAACAAGGATCTGGAAAAGAAGATCCTCGAAAAGGCCGGTATGGATGCTCCTATCGACTGCCGCATTGAAGACTCCAAGCGCACCGGCGAGGACTTTGCAAAGGCAAAGGAAGCACTCGGCGATCTGGCAAAGACCGAAGAGGATATCATGAGCTTCATCTGCTATCCGGATCAGACCAGAAAGTTCCTCGAAGATCGCAAGGCCAAGGAAGAGAACGTCTGCAAGTACGTGATTGAAGAGGCATAAGGAGGCAGTACGATGTTTTTTGTCAATACTGCAATGACCGATATCAGCATCGGCACCGCAGGCCTCGTGGCGCTGCTGGGCTATCTTGTTGTTTTCTTCGGCCTGATTTTGCTAATGGTCGTTATTATGATCGAAGGCAAAATCATGGTCAGCAAGAAGAAAGAACAGGCTGCTCCGGCACCCGCTGCTGTACCTGCTCAGGCGCCCAAGGCTACGGCTGCGCCTGCTCCCGGTTCCGCCGGCGAGTGCAAGCTCTACAATGTTGACGACAAGACCGCTGCCATGCTGATGGCGATCGTCGCAAACAAGATGGGCAAACCCCTGAACGAACTGCGCTTCAAATCCATTAAGGAGGTCGCTTAACATGAAGTATAAGGTTACATTGAATGGCAAGACCTATGAGATCGAAGTCGAAGCTGGCGAAGCCATGCTGATCGACGAATATGAAGCTTACGCTCCGGCTCCCGCCGCTCCCGCTGCACCCGCAGCCGCTCCGGCTCCTGCCGCTGCACCCGCTGCAGCACCCGCTCCCGCTGCTGTTTCCGTGGCTGCAGGCGAAGTTGTCGCTGCTCCGATGCCCGGCAACATCCTGAAGGTCAATGTGGCGCAGGGCGCTGCTGTCAAGTCCGGCGACGTGCTTTGCGTGCTGGAAGCTATGAAGATGGAAAACGAGATCCTTGCTCCGCGTGACGGCACTGTTGCTCAGGTCGTGACGACAAAGGGTGCTGTTGTTGACACGGGTGCTCCGCTGGTCGTTCTGGCATAAGGAGGACTGGCTATGATGTTTTTAACAAGTGCGGCCGGCGGATTTGATATCCTCGGCACGCTGCAGAAGCTGGCGGTTGAATCCGGCTTCGCCGGTCTGTTCGTAAACGGCGGCTGGCAGAACCTGATCATGATCATCATCGCCTGCGTGCTGCTGTACCTCGGCATTGTCAAGGGCTTTGAGCCGCTGCTGCTGGTCGGTATCGCATTCGGCTGCCTGCTGGCAAACCTCAGCTATTTCCCGGGCCTCGGCGCAGAACTCAATGAAACCAATGCGCTGTATCATCCGGAGCTTTGGACAGCATTCCTGGATTCCACCAGTCCCTATTATCACAGCTACGGTCATGTGCTTTCGCACGCAGGCCTGCTGGATATCTTCTACATCGGCGTTAAGGCCGGTCTGTATCCGTCCCTCATTTTCATGGGCGTCGGTGCTATGACCGACTTCGGCCCGCTGATCGCTGACCCGAAGAGCCTGCTTCTCGGCGCTGCTGCACAGCTCGGCGTTTTCGTCGCTTTCTTCGGCGCAATCTGCCTTGGCTTCAACGGCCAGGAAGCTGCTTCCATCGGCATCATCGGCGGTGCTGACGGCCCGACGGCTATTTTCCTGACCAACAAGCTGGCTCCGCAGCTGCTGGGTGCCATCGCGATCGCTGCTTACTCCTACATGGCTTTGATCCCGATGATTCAGCCGCCTATCATGAAGCTGCTGACCAACAAGGAAGACCGCAAGATCAAGATGGTTCAGAGACGTGAGGTCACCAAGACCGAGAAGATCCTCTTCCCGATCATCGTTTCCATCTTCGTCATCCTGCTCCTGCCCTCCACCGCTCCGCTGATCGGCTGCCTGATGCTGGGCAACCTCTTCCGTGAGTGCGGCGTCACCGACAGACT